>JBOGXS010000378.1:0-7457 GCA_050693815.1 Thermoleophilaceae bacterium
ATCGAGGTCGTGGCGGAGCGGCTGCGGGTGATCGCCGAGCCGACACGGATCCGGCTGATGGGGCTGCTGAACGAGCGCGAGGCGACGGTGCAGGAGTTGACCGATCGGCTGGCGACTACCCACCAGATTGTCTCCAAGCACCTCGGCGTCCTCTATCAGGCCGGCATCGTAAGTGCTCCTCCTCATAAGTAAGGCTACGTGTTAGCCGTCCGGTTCCGGGCTTACGGTCTGTGGCATCCTGTCCCATGGATGTGGGGGTGTTGATGCCCAGACACAGCCCGTATCGGATCGAGCTCAGCGATCACGAGCTCCGGGTGTTGGAGTCGATGGCGCGTTCATATACGTCGCCGTATTGGCAGGTGACACGGGCTCGGATGGTGTTGCTGGCGGCCGACGGACTGCGCAACGACGAGATCGCGGCGCGCCTGGACTGCGGGCGCGACGTCGTCTCGCAGTGGCGCAAGCGGTTCTTCGAGCGGCGCTTGGCCGGGCTCGAGGACCGGCCCCGGCGCGGGCGCCCGCCGGTCTTTCCCCCCTGAGGTGCGGGCCGAGGTGATCCGCTTGGCGTGCGCGCTGCCGGCCGAGACCGGCGTGCCGCTCGCGCGCTGGTCGAGCGCCGAGCTCGCGCGCGAGGCGATCACGCGCGGGATCGCCGAACAGATCAGCGGCGTGACCGTCTGGCGTTGGCTGTCAGAGGACGCGATCCGGCCGTGGCAGTACCGCTCGTGGATCTTCCCGCGCGACCCACAGTTCGCTGCCAAGGCCGGCCCGATCCTCGACCTCTACGCCGGCCGCTGGCAAGGCGAGCGTCTGCATCCCGGCGACTACGTCGTCTGTGCCGACGAGAAGCCCTCGATCCAAGCCCGAGCGCGCAATCACCCGACGCTGCCCGCCACGGCTCGTGTCAAGCGCGGCCAGCGCGTCGAGCACGAGTACGAGCGCATGGGCGCGCTGTGCTACCTCGCCGCCTGGGACGCCCGCCGCGCCAAGCTGTTTGACCGCTGCGCTCCCAAGGACGGCATCGAACCGTTCGACGCGCTCGTCGACCAGTTCATGGGCCAGCACCCCTACAAGTCGGCGCAGCGCGTGTTCGTGATCGTCGACAACGGCTCAGCGCACCGCGGGCGGCGCTCGATCGACCGCCTCCAAGGCACCTGGAAGAACCTCAAGCTCATCCACACCCCTGTCCACGCCAGCTGGCTCAACCAAGCCGAGATCTACTTCTCCGTCGTCCAGCGCAAGGTCGTCACCCCCAACGACTTCGGCGACCTCGACACACTGGAAGCGCATCTGCTGGCCTTCGGCCGCCGCTACGAGCAGATCGCCGCCCCGTTCGAATGGAAGTTCACCCGCTCAGACCTCGACCGCGTCCTGAACCGACTCGACAACCACATCGCCCACGCAGCCTGACCAGCGAATACGTCGGCGAACTTCCGAGCCAGAGCAGTAAGTCGCCGCCGCGAGGGATCGTGTGTGCGCTATGCGCTCATCGACTGGACGGGCTGGTGGCTGGTGGAGCAGATCGCGGGCTCGGTCGCGGCCCGTTACGAGGAGCTCCAAGGGCTCTTCGATCCGCCGGGCGGCGGACCTTCGGCCTGAGCGCCTGGACCGGACGAAACCGGGTACCTGACACGCCTGCTCCACGCGGGTTCGCTCGGGATCGACCGCCGCGCATGGCGGGGGCGCCACGGTCGCGGGCAACAGGGACCTGGATGCCCGGCCCGGCGGGCGGATCCCGCGCGGCGTATGGGTCCTTAGAAAGCATTAGAAGCCGGCGGCGCGAGCCCGCTTAGGTGGCACGTGGGACCCAGGCGGCGATCGCCGCCTCGATCAGGCCCGCGGTGACCTGGTCGTGCTCGTCGAGCGCGGCCTCGGTGACGGCCGTGTGCAGGATCTGAAGGGTGGTGCGCAGGCTGTAGGTGGCCTCGGCGTCGTAGAACTCCCACAGTCGCTGTAGCGCCTCGGCGGCGAGGATCTCGCCGCCGCCTTGCTCGCCGGTGAAGGCGGCGACGCGGTGGTCGATGATCTGGGCGAGCTGCTCGGCGGCAGAAAGCTTCGGCACGTCGATCCGCGCGCTGAGCACACCGGGGGTCGCCTCTTGGTACTCGGGCAGCGCGAGGTAGTTCTCGTGCACAGCGACCGCGAAACCGATCTCGAGGCGATCGCATACGCGCTCACCGGCTGAGCCGCCCTGCCGACGGGCCCCGACGCGGGGGGCACGGCGTCACGCGCTCATGGTTTCCTCCCTGCGGATGGACACGCTCTCGATCACCCGCTCGGTCGCGCTGTTCGCGATCGCCGCCGTCGCCGAGATCGGCGGCGCCTGGCTCGTATGGCAGTCCGTACGCGAAGGGCGCGGCTGGGCTCTGGCGCTGCTCGGCGGGCTCGCGTTGTTTCTCTACGGGTTCGTGGCCACCTTCCAGACCGAACCGCACTTCGGGCGCATCCTCGCCGCCTACGGCGGCGTCTTCGTCGCCGGCTCGCTGCTCTGGGGCGTCGCCTTCGACGGCTTCCGACCCGACCGCTACGACCTCATCGGCGCGACGATCTGCCTCGTGGGAGTCGCCGTGATCATGTACGCGCCGCGCGCAGACTGAGCCGGCCCGCCCATGAGCCGCGACGATCACGGTTTCGTGATCCTCCGAAATTCCGAAGTACACACAGCGCGCCCTATGTAACGGTCTGAGACTGCAACCCGCCTCCGGCTGGTCGTTTGGCTCCTCGCTCAAGAAATCCCTGCAAATCGGCTCGTCCCGGCCGCCCTCGAAAACCGTTGTGGGCCTTTCGGTCCACCGAGGGTTCGAATCCCTCCCCCTCCGTGTTTGTGGTCGATTTGCAGGCGTTTTGTGCACCACTTCGGCCGCGTTTCTCGACCCCAGGCGGCCCCGCTCGACCCCAGAAAAGGGCCGATTTGTGCAGCGCAGTGCAGCGCACGTGCAGCGCACCCTCACGCGGGACCCCCTCCGACGGAGCGTTCGAGGTAGCTGTCGAGGAGACCCGCGGCCTCCTTCTCGGAACCCGGGAAGAGGTGGCCGTAGCGGTCGAGCGTGATGGTCGCGGAGGCATGGCCGAGGAAGGTCGAGAGGGCCTTCGCGTTGACACCGGCGGCGATCATCCGCGAGGCGAAGGTGTGCCGGCACTCGTGGAGGCCGATCGGCTCGAGACCCGCAGCTCGGCACGTCCTCGTTGCCCGCTGGCTGAGCGACTGATTCGAGAACGGGCGACCGTTCGGCCGGCCGAAGAAGAGGCCACCGCGGCGACCGCGCGCGAGGCGGTGCTCGAGCAGGTGCTTGCGGAGCGCGGAGGGGACCGGGACCGTGCGCCGGCCGGAGCGGCTCTTGGGCGCCACGCGGCCTGCCACGGGGTCCCAGCTCCACTGGACCATGATCACGTCGGAGTCGAGGTCGACGAGCTCGTCCGTGAGCGCCTGGAGCTCGCCCGAGCGGAGGCCGGCGTACATGGCGGTGGCCCAGACGGCTCGGTCGAGCTGCGGTAGAGCGGCGATGAGCTGCGCCGCCTCGGCGGGCGCTGCGATCCGCTCGCGCTTCCCACGGACGGCGGGCAGCTGGACGCCGGCGGTCGGGTTGACCGCCACCTCGTCGAGCGCAAGCGCCTGGCGGTAGATCGCGCGCAGCGGCAGCAGGGAGTTGCGCACCGTGCTGGCGCCGACGCCGTCGGCCATCATCCGGTTGACGAGCCGCTGGACGTCCGAGCGCCGGATGTCGCCCAGCTTGGCGCCACCAAGCGCCGGCGGGAGGCGGGCGCGGAGCGACTCCTCGTAGCCGCGCAGCACCGACGGCTTGTAGACATCGCCCGACCGGTTGCGGATGATCCCCGCCTCAGCAGCGGCGCGCCACTCGTCGGCGGCTTGCCGGAGCGTGACGCCGCCGGCCGCGCGGAGGGTGCCGTGACGGAGGCCGACGAGCGCGTCGTAGCGCCAGCCTTTGGCTGCGGCGAGGGTCGGGAACGTCCGGGTCAGACGCTTGCGGTCGCGCGGGCTCCAGGCCTGGGCCTGGTACGTGGGTGCGCAGCGGCAGCGCCCACCGGAACGGCTCGGACAGGAGCGCGCGTGGCGGAGCGAGATGCCCTCAGGAAGGCGCTTGGCCATGTCCTCTCCTTGAGGTAGAAGGGTCTCGCCGAGCGTATCCCGCTCCCTCATGGCGCCCCCAACGTCCACTCCGCGTTTTCCTCCAACCAGCGCTCGATTTCGCGGATCGGAATCAGCCGCAGCTTGCCGCGCCGCACGATCTTGAGCTCCGGCTGGACGTGCCGTTCGAAGGAGTTGATCGAGACGCCAAGAGCCCTGGCCGCCTCGGCGCGGGTGATGGCGAGGCGATGCGCCGGCGCGTGAGGCTCGCGCCCGTCTGCCGATGTCGTGAGTCTCGCCATCTCGTCTCGTCTTGCGGATGCCCTCACCCCTAGAGAGGGGTATAGGGGCGAAAACGGCCCCCCCTGCCCTTAGCTATGGATGGGCTTCGTCGCCGCCGTTGTCCCTCCGCCCATACAGACGTACGAGCGCAAGAACCGGGCCCCCCCCCGCGAGCCGGGGCGCGTCTACGCGCGCGCAGTGGCGGCTCGCGGACGTGCGTGGCGTGGAGCGGCGAGAGCCCGGTCAGTCCAGCGGAGGCTCGAACGTCGCCCGGTCGAGCTTCAGGCTGCTCGCGAACCAGACCAGCTTGCTCTGGAGCTGGCGCGCTCCTTCGACGGCGAGCTGGGTGACCCGTTGGCCCTCGAGGAACTCGTGATGGAGCGTCACCGACATGTAGAGGAGCGCGAGGGTCTCCGGCAGTCCGAGCTCCTCGTTCGCGGGGAGGTACATGTAGTTGATCAAGCCGTCACGCTTGCGCGCGAGCCCGCCCTTTGAGTCGTCGAGGAGCCCGGCTCCCACTAACTCCTCGAACGGTCGTAGCGGCACGAGCGACCGCACGGGGTGGGCGTAGCGGTCCGGGGCGCCTTGGGCGCGCATCGAGCAGGTCGGGGTCACGAGCATCGCGAGTCCCACCTCGAACGGCCCGGAAAGGAAGCGCCGGGTGCCGTGGCCTTCCTCCTCGACGATCTCATCGGCGGGAAGCGGGTAGGCCAGCGGAATGTCGCGGAAGATATCCCCCTGGCTGAAGAGCTCGAGGCGGCTCTCGTAGTACTCGCCGTCGTCGGGCCTGCGCTCGCTCGCCACGCCTCGAAGCTATCGAGCGCGGCGGCGGTAGCTCAGGTCTCGTCGTCGCCGTGGACAATCCGACCGCGCACCGGTCGGCGCGGCTCTACGACCGGGCCGGTGTCCGCCGGCGCGAGCTGCGTGAGCATCTCCTGACGAAGCCGTTCGACGTCCTCGAAGCGGAAGCGCCGATAGCCGGAGCCCGGCAGACGGATGGCCCGCAGGAGCCCGCGCTTCTCCCAGTTGCGCACGGTGTTCTCGTGAACGCCAAGGCGCCGGGCGGTCTCACGGACGTTCAATTGCGTGGCTGTCGCCATTCTCGTGTCTCTCGATTCGGGTGTTGCCGCAGTTTACGGCTGCCTGTGGACTTTGTCTACTTTATCGACTTCGCCCGCACCGCCTTGAGACCTATCGCGCGTGGCATCCGTCGTGCAGCCGTTGCGGACCGCCCTGCCCGCGAAGCGCTGCCTCGGGCGCACGGCCCGCGGCAGGGAATGCTCAGAGCGCGCCGGGCGAGGACGCGGGCCGGCTGAGGGGCAGGGAACGGGTGGCGAGCACAAGGCCGGGTGGCGACGGCAGCCGTCACGACCCCAGCTCGTGGCTGCAACGGACGTCGAGATGCTGGCCAAGGAGGCGGTTGGGCTCCTTGCGGACATACGCCCGCGCCCCGCCTTCTACGTCCGGCTGCTCGCGACCGACCATCCCGAGTTCGCTTCCGTCGAGCGCTTCTTCCGCGACGTCGTCGACACCGTCGTCGTCGAGCGCGGCTTCACGCCCCAGGAGATGGGTCGGGCAAAGCCCGAAGAGGCGTTCATGAATGTGGAGATTTTCCGGGCGCTCCATCGGGCCGGGATGGTCATCGTCGACCTCACGGGCGCGCGTCCCAACTGCACCATGGAACTCGGCTACGCGCTGGCGCGTCGTCGCCGAGTGGTCATCAGCGCCAAGAAGGGCACCACCTTGCCGTTCGACCCCGACAAGCTGCCAACCCATACTTGGGAGGACGGGGTCACGCTGCACGAGCGCATCGATGCCTACCGCGATTGGTTTGACCGTCACAACGAGCTTCCGCCGCTCGTGAGCTAGTCATTCGCTGTCGATCGGACCGGCTGGATCGTCATAGCGACTCGGGGGCCAAGCCTCGGCTCGGAGGGCGTCCTCGCCGCGCTCCTCCAGCGGGAGCTCGGCGGGATCGACGGCGACGCGGCCCCAGTAGGCCGCCAGCTTGACCTTGAGGTGCCGGCGGGCCGGCGGCTGGAGCTGGGCGACGCGGCGGGGCGGGTCGGCCAGGAAGTCGTCAGCCACAAGCGGTCCGAGCTGCTGAAGCAGCGCTCCACCCGGACAAGCCTCGGCCTCTTGGCAGGGATGCTCGGGCTCGTCCTGTTCGCCGTCCTCCTGCACGGCTTCGGTCTCCCCGCCGAGAGCATCGCCGGCCGCTCGGAGCAGCTGATGGTGTTCGGCCGGGGGGAGTTCATCGGCGCCCTCTTCGCCGCGCTCCTCGGCGCGATGTCGATCACCTCGGAGATCCGCCACGGAACGATCCGGCCAACCTTCCTTGTCACCCCCGGGCGTGGTCGCGTCGTCGCGGCGAAGGTATCGGCGAGCATCCTGATCGGGGCGGGGTTCGGCCTGGCGGGATGTGCGCTCGCCGCGGGCGTCGGCGCCGCGATCCTTCGCGCCCGCGGGATCGAAGTGCAACTCGACGGCGGCGACTACGGGCTCCTGCTCGCGGGGGGCACGGCGGCGGCCGCGCTCTGGGCGGTGATCGGCGTCGGCATCGGTGCGGTAGTTCGAAACCAGGTGCCGACGCTGGTTGGCATCTGCGCGTGGCTGCTGTTCGTCGAAGGCTTGCTCTCGGACGCGGCCAGCATCGCCGACGTCACCCGGTTCGCGCCCGGTGGGGCTGCGCAGGCCTTGAGCGGGCAGGACTTCGGATCACTGCTTGCGCCAGGGGCTGGCCTCGCCCTGCTCGTGGTCTACGCCGGTGGAGCGGCGCTGGCCGCGCTGCTGGCAACCTCGCGCCGGGACGTCGCGTAGGTCGATGTTCTTCTACCTCGGCTACCTGCTGGCAGAGCTCCGGCGCCGGCCGGGGCGCACCGCGCTCACCGCGCTCGGCCTGGCGGTCGGCGTCGGCCTCGTTGTGATCGTCGGCGCGCTGTCTGCGGGCCTCGACGACGCCCAGGACGAGGTGCTCGAGCCGCTCACTGGGGTGGGCACCGACGTCTCGGTCACCCGTCCCATCGCCGTGGCGGATGACGAGGGCGCTGCCGGCGGGCCGGGCGACCCCTTCACACAGCTCTCGGAC
>JBOGXS010000379.1:0-13398 GCA_050693815.1 Thermoleophilaceae bacterium
CCGACGTCGTCCCGAACGCGTAGATCGCAACGGCGATCGCGAGCGCGAAGGCGATCGCCACCATGCCCAAGCCGGCGTAGTCGAGCTCGCCGCCGCCCAGCCTCAGCGCCGCCACCACGGCCGGCGCCGAACAGCACGAGGATCCCGGTTCCTATCGCCTCCGCCAAGAGGCGCCGTGCTGGATCTGCGCTCATGGGAGGACTCCCATGACTCGCTCTCCCTCCTGCGCGAGACGGTCCGCTCGCTCGGGCGCCCCGCCTGGCGCACTCGGATTGCGGAACGATGTTAGCGCGACTGCGAGGACCCGGACGGCCGGGTGCCGAGGGCTAGAGCTGATGCTCGGCGAGCCGGGCGCGCAGCTCACGACAGCGAGCCGCGAGCTCCTCCGTACGGGCCTGCGTAGCCCAATGCACCGGATGGTCGCGCCCGGCGTGGCAGCCGCCGGCCATCGCGAAGGCGTACTCCCATGTCGCCATCAAGGCCTTCAGCTCGGCCGTCGCGCGAGCCAGTTCTGCCTCCAGCCATTCTCGCATCCCTCGTTCCACGGTGACGTTCTCGTGCATTGAATCGGCCGCGCCGGACCGCACCATGAGTTATGGGGAGCGGTCGCTGGACCCGGGGTGCGACCGCCCTTCTGTCGAGGCGGCGCACCAAGGCCAGCCTGCCGAGAGACCTGCCCCGGGTGCGGGAACCGTGCGCAGGCGTTGACCCGTTGGGCCTCGGCGCGGCTTCTTCCGGGAGCTGCGTCGCCTCCGAGGACGCGAGATCGCGATGGTCTACCAGGATCCGATGACGTCGCTCAACCCGGCGCTGACCGTCGGGCGCCAGCTTGGGGACGTCGTCCGGCACCACCTCGGGCTCGACCGCCGGGAGGCCGGCGAGCGCGCGGCCGAGCTGCTGACGCTCGTCGGCATCCCAAACGCGGGCGGTCGGCTCGGCGACCACCCGCATCAGTTCTCGGGCGGCCAGCGCCAGCGCATCCTGATCGCGATGGCGCTCTCGTGCGACCCGGCCGTGCTGATCGCGGACGAGCCCACGACGGCGCTCGACGTCGCACCCGCCCTCGCAGGCGAGGAGCGTGCCGAGCCGATCCGCCTGCTCTTCGTCGTGGCGCCGAATCAGATCGGCACCTCCATCCCCGGCGAGCACTGGGGCGGACGCTCCATGATCGCCGACCCATGGGGCGTCGTGCTCGCCGAGGCGCCGGACGAAGAGACATTCGCGATCGCCAACCTCGACCTCGCCCGACAGGCGGAGGTCCGCAACAAGCTGCCATCGCTTGCCAACCGGCGCGCCGACACCTACCGCTGGCCCGAAACCGACTCGACACCATCGAGCGCGAGCCATCGGACATGACCAAGAAGGTCGCGGGTTCGAATCTCAGCTCGCGTCGGCACCTGCTCCAACAGCAGGCACAGGTCAGTCCAGGTGCCCGATGACCGGGACAGACGTACGGCTCATCGTCGGCCGGGGAATGGCTCGGCGAGAACCAAAGACCGCCCAAGGGCCGTCGCGGCCCGTTGACCGTGCCATCCTGGCGCCATGGCGTCGAGCCGACGCGATCGCTCCACCAGGTTCCGGCGAGTCACGATCCAGGATGTCGCGGCTCGGGCCGGCGTATCGCCCACGACGGTCTCGCACGCGCTCAACGGCAAGGGGCGGATCGATCCCGCGACCCGGGAGCGCGTGTTCGCGGCGGCCGAGCGGCTGGGCTACCGGGCGAGCCGCACGGCACGGGCGCTCCGTACGCGGCGGACGGGCGCGATCGCGTTCTTCGTCCCGTCGTTCGAGCGCCCTCCGACCCAGACGCAGATGTTGACGCTCGACATCTACATGAACCAGGCCAGCGCGGCGGCGCGCGCGGCGTTCGCCCGCGACCACTCGCTGCTCCTGATCCCGCCCATCACCACCGCGGGCGAGCTGGACGGCCTCGGCGTGGACGGCGGCATCGTCTGCGACCCGCTCCGCGACGACCCGGTGGTCGAGCTGTTCGAGCAGCTCGAGCTCCCGGTCGTCACGATCGAGCGCCAGCCTGGCCGACCGGAGAGCGTCTGGCACGTGCGGGCCGACAACGAAGGTGACACGCTGCGGCTGCTCGAGCACCTCGCGCAGGCGGGAGCCGAGCGGATCGCGATGCTCAGCCTCGACGCCGACATGGCATGGACGCACGAGACCACGAGCGCCTACCGCGAGTGGTGCACCGGTCGCGGGCGGGAGCCTGTGGTGCTTTTCGCGAGCCCGCACCAGCTCGAGAGCAGCGCGTTCGAGATGACCCGTCGCCTGCTGGAGTGCGACGACCCGCCGGACGCGATCTTCGCCTCGGCCGAGCGCTTCGCCAGCGGAGTGATCCGGGCCGCGCGTGAGCGCGGGCGGCGGATTCCCGAGGACCTGATGGTCGCAACCGGGATCGACGGATGGGAGGCCCGGGAAGCCACGCCTCCCGTGACCGCCATCGACGTGCAGCCGGCGCTCCAGGGCGCGGCGGCGGCCGATCTGCTGGTCTCCAGGATCGAGGCGGAGGAGGTCGAAGCGCCGCGCATCACGCCCTCGCACCTTCATCTGAGGGCGTCGACCCGTGCGGTGACGCCGGCGTAGGGGTGATGCTCGACGGCATGGCGCAGACGGGGTTCTGCTGGGACGCGCGCTGCCTCGCCCACGAGAACGGGTCGATGCTCCTGGACGAGCGGGCGCGGGAGTGGCTCGACGTTCCCCACGTCGAGAGCCCGGAGCGCATGATCCGGACGCGGCAGGTGCTCGAACGGTCCGGGGTGCTCGCGCTGCTTCAGGTCGTCGAGGCGCGGGAGGCGACGCGCGAGGAGCTCGAGCTCGTCCACACCGCCGGGCTCATCGGCAGGGTCCGCGAGGCGCGCGACGCTCCCGGAGTGGTCTGGATCGGCCCCGAGGCGCGCGCGGGTCCGGCGACCTGGGAGCCCGCCCTGGTCAGCGTCGGGGGGCTGCTGGAGTGCGTCGACGCGGTCGTCGACGGACGGGTGCGAAACGCCTATGTCTGCCTCCGCCCGCCGGGCCATCACTCCTCGGCCGACACCGCGATGGGGTTCTGCCTGTTCAACTCCGTCGCGATCGCGGCTCGCCACGCCCAGCGCCGCCACGGGCTGGGCCGGGTGGCGATCCTCGACTGGGACGTCCACCACGGCAACGGCACGCAGGACATCTTCTACGCCGACCCCTCCGTCCTCTTCGTATCGCTCCACCAGGACGGCCTCTATCCCGCCGACCTTGGCCGCCTCGAGGAGGTGGGGGCCGGCGACGGGGAGGGTCGGGTCGTCAACGTCCCGCTGCCGGCCGGCACGGGCGACGACGGTTACGTGCACGCGTTCGAGCGCATCGTCGCGCCGGCGCTGCGGGCTTTCGAGCCGGATCTGATCCTCGTGTCGGCAGGCCAGGACCCCGCCGCAGCCGACCCGCTGGGACGGATGAGCGCGACGACGGAGGTGTTCCGCAGGTTGGCGGAGGGCGTCGTGGGCATCGCGGACGAGGCCTGCGGCGGCCGGCTCGTGGTCTACCAGGAGGGGGGCTACAGCGTCGACCACCTGCCGTTCTGCGCTCTGGCGGTGGTCGAGGCCCTGGCCGGCCTCGAGCCGGTGTTCGCGGGCGACCCTCTCGAGCTGGATGTGCCGACCGAGTTGCGCGCGGTCGAGCGCGAGGCGGTCGCCGCCGCCGCCGCGGCGTACGCTCGCTGGTGGCCCGTCGGGGGGTAGGAAATGCTCCGACGCCCGACGCCGACCTCGGGCTTGCATGCCAAATCGATTTGTCATACCCTGCGTGCCGTGGAGGGAGACGCGGTCGAAGGGCAGGGCCCCGCTCTCGCGCCAGGCGAGTTCACGGCCGTCTGCTGCCAGCAGGAGACCGAGAACGCGGTCGACCGTGAGGCCGTCGAGCGCAACCTCGCCCACATGCTGGAGCTCGTCGATTGGGCCGTCGAGGGCTACATGGGCCACGGCGCCCCGATCCGCCTGATCGTCTTCCCGGAGCTCGTGCTGCACGGCGCCGCGGGCTACAGCTGGTCCGAGCAGCGGCGGGTGGCCTGCGAGATCCCGGGGGCGGAGACGGAGCGGATCGCGGCCAAGGCCCGCGAGTACGGCACCTACGTCGTGGCCGGCTCGCTGCTCGAGCGGGACGAGACCTACGACGCGATCTTCAACACGCTCGTCATGTTCGGTCCCTCCGGGGAGATCGCGCTCAGGTACCGGAAGGTGAACGTCTGGTATCCGCTCGAGCCGGCCCAGTCGCCGGTCGACCTGCTCGCAGCCGGATACGACGTGGAGCGGCACCCGCTGTTCCCGGTCGCCCGGACTGAGATCGGCAACATCGGCGGATACATCTGCTACGACGGCCTCTTCCCGGAGGTGACGAGGCAGTTGGCCTTCAACGGCGCCGAGATCTTCGCCCGGGCGTCCGCCTTCATGGATCCGTGGGGCACGGGCCCGACGGGGACCTGCGGCCTCGCCGACCGGATGCGCTCGATCGAGAACATGAGCTACTCGGTCAGTTGTCAGCAGGGATCCACGCTGCGCTCCAGCCCTCCCTACTCCTGGCCCGGCCACAGCATGATCGTCGACTTCGAGGGCCGCGTGCTGGCCGAGGGCGATCGCGGCGAGCAGATCGTCAAGGCCCGCATCGACGCTCACCGGGTGCGGGGGTTCCGCCGCTCGATCCTCACGCACAACCTCCTCGCGCAGAACCGCCACGAGGCATACGACTACATGTCCCGTCCCGCCGCCCCGGCCCACCCGGAGCTCGCGGAGCGGACCGACGTCGGCTTGCAGGAGTACGAGCAGATGACCAAGGCCGGCGCCGAGCGCTTCTGGTCCGACTACTACGGTGAGCCCTGCGAGTTCCCGACCCTGTCGACCCCGTTCTGGCGCGCCCAGCGCGAACGCGCCGCCCGCGAGGCCTCCTCACGTGTGTTCGATGGCTCGCGCTGATGCCCGTGCTCGTGGACGTGGGGGTCGTGGAGCTCACGACCGGGGTGCTGACAGGCTGGGCGATGGTCTACATCGACGACGAGGACCGCGTGCGCCGTTCGGCGATCAGCGACCCGCGCCGGATCCGCCAGGGGCACCTCGACCTGCTCATGATGGGCGCGATCCTGACCGCGATCGGTGCCGCAGTCAGCGACCCGCCGGCGTTCTCGGTCGTGCTGCTCATCTTCGGATCGTGGATCGCCCCGCTGCTCTTCTTCCCGCTCGCCTTCCGTCCCTCGCTCGGCGGCCACATGCTCTACCACGTGCTCGATCTGTCGGCGTTCGTCGCGCTCACGCTCGGCTACGCGGTCCTGGCGATTGAGGTGTTGAGCAGGTAGTGGCCCCACGCGAGGACTCGGTCGAGCGCACGCCGCGGCGGCGAGAGCGGCACGAGGCTCCGGCCCGCGAGCGTTTGATGTCCGACGCGATCGGCGTTCCCGGTCTCGTCTTCTTCGTCGTCGCCGCGGCCGCGCCGCTCACGGTCATGGCGGGCGCCGCACCGCTGACGATCGGGATCGGGAACGGGATCGGCGCACCCGGGGCGTATGCGCTGGCGGGGGTGGTGCTGCTCCTGTTCGCGGTCGGCTACACGGCCATGAGCCGCTTCGTCCAGAACGCCGGAGCGTTCTACGCCTACATCGCCCAGGGACTGGACAAGCGGCTCGGCCTGGGCGCCGCCTTCGTGGCCCTCTGGACCTACAATACGATCCAGATCGGGCTCTACGGGCTCTTCGGGCTGTTCGCGTCCACCGTGATCGCGGACAGGTTCGGCCTTTCGCTCTCCTGGCAGGCTTGGGCGTTCATAGGCATCGCCCTCGTCTTCGTGCTCGGGGTACGGCGGATCACCCTGAGCGCGTGGGTGCTCGGAGTGGTCTTGATCGCGGAGGTGGCCATCCTGTCGGTCATGGCGCTGGGGATCGTCTTCGCGGGAGGGGACTCGGGTCTGAGCCTGGTCTCGTTCGAGCCCGGCAACATCTTCAGCGGAGCACCCGGCGTCGCTTTCATGTTCGGATTCGCGGCGTTCATCGGATTCGAGGCGACCGCTATCTACGGGGAGGAGTCGCGGGACTACCGGCACACCGTGTCGCGGGCCACCTACATCGCCGTCGCCTTCCTGGGGATCTTCTACGCCTTCGTCTGCTGGTCGATCGTCAACGCCTACGGGACGGCGAACGTGGCGCAGACGGCGGCGGAGACGCCCGACACGCTCTTCTTCGACGCGACCACGCGGTACGTGGGCTCCTTCGCCACCGACCTGATGGAGATCCTGATAGTCAGCAGCATCTTCGCGGCGCTGCTCGCATTCCACAACGCCACGAACCGCTACTTCTACGCGCTCGGCCGCGAGGGCGCCCTTCCGCGCCAGCTCGGGATCACGCACTCGACCTATCGGTCGCCATGGGTGGCCGGTGTCGTGCAGACCGCGCTCGCGGGGATCGTGGTCGGCATCTTCGCGCTCACGGGCGCCGACCCCCTCCTCGACCTGCTGTCGTGGCTGACAGGTTCGGGCACGGTGGGCATCCTGCTGCTCCAGGCCCTGACCTCGATCGCGGTGCTGGGCTACTTCCGGCGGCGCCGCGACCTCGACGATCGCCCGTGGAACACGATGGTCGCGCCCATCCTGGGGGCCATCGGCCTGCTCGCGGGCGAGGTCCTCGTGCTGACCAACTTCGACATCCTCACCGGAGCGTCGACCGGCGTCAACCTCGCCCTGACGCTGCCCATCCCGCTTCTCGCTGCGATCGGCTACCTCCTCGCGGTCCGGATGAGGCGGACCCGCCCAGAACGATACGAGGGGATCGGCACGGTGCGGGTGGCCGATACCTCGGTCTGAACCTCTGCCCTCAGAGGGCCACCATGCGCCCCACCTGCCTCTCGCGCGCGCGCCCGTAGGCGATCTCTGCGGCCACCATGTCCTCCACAACGTGGCCCATGGACTTGTAGACGGCGATATCGTCGCGAGCGCGCCGCCTCCGTCGCGATCCGACGACGAGCTCCCCGAGCTCGGTCACCTCGTCGCGGCTCAGGCCGGCGAGTTCGGCGCAGCCCACGGCCGGGGGCTCGAGGGCCAGCCGGGTCCCCACGAAGACCGAGGTGCTCGAGCAACTCGAGCAGTTCGCCCACGAGCCGGTCGAGGCCGAGGGCGTCGTGCTCCTGCCCGGCACCGCGTCCAGCCCCAGCCGCCGGCCACCGTGAGGAGCGCCCCGGCTGCGTAGGTCGCGGGGGTCCCGACGGAGACGATCGTCAGGCCGAGCGCTCCGGCGAGCATCATGGCCGCGACGGCGGTGCTCCACTTCGACCACCACTTCGAGCGTCTCGGGACGCTGCTGGGCATCGGCACGCCCTGGCTGGCAAAGCCGTAGCAGCAGGGGTCCCGGTCGCAAGCCTCTAGTGGTCTCTCCTCCAAGTTCGCACCCGATTGCCGGCTGCAAGTCTTCGCCTGGCGGCGTCCCCGCTCGCCGCCATAGCGCTGCTATGCCGGCTTCGCGGCTCCTTGCCGTGCTCGACTTTCGCTCGGCAATCGGGCACGAACTTGTCGGAGAGACCTCTAGTCCCTGTAGGGATCGAACACCTCGCGGCCGGCCATTGCCACTCCGATCGGCCTGAGCCGGTGCTTCACGCGGATCGTGTTGGCGTGTGCGGCCAGCACGTCCGGGAGGCGCTTGTAGACCTCCGGGGCCTCGTCGGCGCCTCCGCCCACCAGGACGATCCCGCGTCCGCGCAGCTCGGCCTGCACCGCGGGCCAGTCGACCTTGCCCGGCCTCAGCTGCTCCTCGATCCACACCTTGCGCACGCGGGCCTCCGGGTGCTCTGGACAGCTCGCCCCACCGCTCTCGAAGACGCGGTCGCAGTCGCGGTGCGCGCACCGGTAGCGCTTGCGGCGCCGGGTCCGGCCCGCCGCCTGGCGGCGGCTCATCACCCGACCGGCGCCGTGCACCGTCGAGTGAAGGGCCTCGTCCGCCTCGGCGTCCGCGACTCCCTCGAGGATCACCGAATCGTCGCCCATGGTGGCTCCGACGAACCCCTCCTGACCCGGCTCGGCCGGCGTGCATCCCTTTCGCACCACCCACACCGTCCGGCCGAAGTGCTCCTCGCGCCAGGCGAAGTTGTGGTGGTTGTGCACCTCGTGCGTGACCGAGGCGCCGAGGATCTCCAGCACCTTGTCCACCACCACGTCACGACCGGCGTAGGCGTACTCGCCGGCCAGCTGCATCGCCTCGACGTACGCCTGGCCCGCCTCGGAGTCGACGGAGAGCAGGGCCGGCGGAGAGTCCATGCCGCCCTCCTTCACCTTCGCGTCGAAGGGCAGGCCCTGGGCGACGGCCAGGAAGCCGGTGGCCGTCTTGTGGCCGAATCCTCGCGAGCCGAAGTGAACTCCGACCCACACGGCACCCTCCTCGTCCTCGAACACGTTCACGAAGTGGTTGCCCGAGCCCACCGTGCCGAGCTGCTTGGCTGCGAGGTCGAGCATCTTCCGCTGCGGCTCGAAGGTCGCCTCGCGGATCTGGTCCAGCACCGGATGGTCGGCCCGCTCGCGAGCCGGCACGCCCATGCCGAACGAGACCCGCTTGGCGATCGCGGCCATCACGGCCTCCACGCCCGGGCCCGCGTCGAGGTCGGCTCGCGTGAGGTCGGTGCGGACCGCCTTGTTGCCGCAGCCGATGTCGTAGCCGACCCCGGAGGGCGAGATGTGGCCCTCGTACGCGACCGCCCCGCCGATCGGCTGGCTGTAGCCCGGATGGTGGTCGGCGCAGAGAACGCCGAGCTCGGCATCCCCGGCCTTCATGCACGTCTCGAGCTGCTCGAGGCTCCGGTCGTCGACCGGGCCGAATGTCTTCACCTTCATCGCCATCTCGGTGAAGATCATGGCGGAGCCCGTGAAGCACCGAGAGGGGAATCGACGCATCACGCGCCCGCAGGCCCTCGCCTTCCGGATGACGTCACCGCCATGGAAGCGCTGGACCGCGTCAGCGACGCCGTGCGCGACAGCCTCAGCGGCGACCCGCTGCCGCGCGACGACTTCCACCAGGCGCTTCGCGAGCGGCTGCCGAAGGAGCTGCTCTGGTGGTGCCGGGGCTGCAACAGCCACCACGTGCACCCGTCGCTGTGGCGAGCGACCGGGATACGTGGCGTGCTGGCGATCGTCGGCCGCGAGGGGCGCAGCGCGGTGTTCGGCGCCCCGCCGGGGCTGCGGCGGACGAGGATCCCGGCGCGGAGCTGGCGCGGCGCTTCCTTCACGCGTACGGACCGGCACGCCCGAAGCTCCTCGCGGACTGGGCCGGGATCGCGACCTCGCACGCACACGCACTCTGGGAGCTCGCGCCCTTCCGCGGCGCCGAGACCGCCGAACTCGTGTGGGCGTAGCCAGAGCGTTGTCTTCCTCGGTCCCCGTACCCGCCCTCGTCGTGAAGTCAGCGCCCGGTCGTGCTCGATGCCGGATGCGCTATGCACGTTGCCCGCTGCTGGGCTGACGGTGCGCGGCTCTCGCCTTGTGCGCTGCCCCGGCGCCACCAGTAGGGATTCTCGGTCCTCTGGCGCGGCCCTATTGGCCGGGTCGCTGGCCTGGCGCTCGCTCTTCGCGACTACCCGCTGGCGTTCACTCGAGCATCGGGGTCGTCCAGTTGTGCTCCTGTAGGAGCGTGTCGAGCTCGCGCCGCTCCTTTGCCAGGGCGTCGAGACGGGCCTGGACGTCGCCCACGCGAATCTGGCGAACCATGCGGATCTCGGATCTGCTGTAGCGCGAGAAGGGCAGGCCGTCGCTGGTGGCCGCGCGTACCGCGGTGCGCAGGGCGCCTTGGCGTAGGGCGAGCACGTCGCGTCGGGCGAGTCCCTCGGTCACCGTCTCGCCGGTGGAGAGCGTGGTTCTCGCGTTGGTGTGGTTGAGCTGCGCGATCAGGGTCTGGAGCTCCCCGCAGAGCGACTCCAGCTCGAGCAGCAGCTCGTCCGGGCTTTCGGGCGGCTCGTCCCCCTCCTGCACCAGCACGCTCCCGCGCAGGCGCTCCTGAAGCTGCGCAATACGCTTCTGGAGGTCTGACCGATGATTCAGTGCTTCTCCGACGATCACGGCCTGCATTGTTGCATACTATAAGTAGCATCGCGTCCGGATGATGTCGAGGTCGCCCGAGCACGCGGCTCTCGGGCGAGCGGTTCGGGAGCTGCGCCTGCAGCGGGGCATGTCGCAAGAGGGTCTGGCGGACCACTCCGACCTCCACCGCACCTATGTCGGCGGCATCGAGCGCGGCGAGCGGAACGTGAGCTTCGGAAACCTGCTCAGGCTTGCCGACGCGCTCGACGTGCGACTCTCGGACCTGGTCGCGCGTTCTGAGCGACTGCCATCTCCTGCTACGAGTCGCATGGGCCCCCAGGGTCGTTAGCCGGACGGCCTGCGAGCGACGCGAGCCGGGCCAGCTCCGTGGCGCACCGCTCGACGAGGCCCCAGTCCTGCTCGGGTGCGCTCACCTCGTCGAGAATTCGCTCGGCGAGATCGGCGGCTTGGGCGAGGCGGTCCTCGACGCACATCGAAGAGGCCAAGGCCGGAAGCAGCTACGTTCGCTCCCCCGGCAGGCGCCGGACTACCACACGAGCGGCACTCGATAAGGCTGGAGCGCCTCGTCGTTCGACACCACCACCGCTTGCTCGACCGTGGCCTGGGCGACGAGCAGGCGGTCGAACGGGTCGCGATGGTGCCATGCGAGCTCGCCGACCGCCTCCGTATGGTCGATGCCGACCGGGAGCGGCCGGGCGCCGGCGCCCAGCAGCGTCCCGGCGAAATCGTCAGGGGCGTCGAGCTTGCCCAACGAGCGCTTGATGGCGACCTCCCAGACGACGGCGGCGCTGAGGAGCACTTGGTTCGATGCGTCCGTCATGAGCTTCGCGGAGGTGGCGCCGAGGCGCTCGTCATCGCTGAGCCACCACAGGGCGGCGTGCGTGTCGAGCAGGAGCTTCAGCGCGCGCCGAGGGCGTCGGCGATGTCCGGCGGCAGCTCGTCGAAGTCGTCGGCAAGGCGAACGCGGCCGCTCCATACGCCACGCACCGTCGCGAGGGACGAGGCCGACGCCACCGGGACGAGCCGCGCGACTGGCTTGCCGTTGCGCGCGATCACGATCTCCTCGCCGGACTCCGCCCGCTCGACGAGTTGGGACAGCTTCGTCTTGGCCTCGTGCATGCCGACCTGTGCCATGCGTCCCACCATATCAAATTCTAGCTAGCTTAGCTAATATCCTTACCGCGACCCCGGCCGCGCCACCCCGCTCTCGTAGGCGAAGATCACAGCCTGCACGCGGTCCCGGACGTCGAGCTTCGCCAGGATGCGCTTGATGTGCGTCTTGACCGTCGAGTCCTCGATCACCAGGGCAGTGGCGATCTCACCGTTCGACAGGCCACGGGCCACCAGCTCGAGCACCTCGCGCTCGCGGGCGGTCAGCTCGGCGATGCGGGCGTCGCGGGCGGCGTCCGGGGCCGGCTGCTGTGCCATGCGTTCGATCACGCGGCTCGTGACCGAGGGGGACAGGAGGGACTCGCCCGCGGCCACCGTGTGGATCGCGGCGATCAGCTCCTCCGGCCTGCTTCGCTTCAACAGGAAACCCGAGGCGCCCGCGCTCAGCGCGCCGAAGATGTAGTCGTCCTGCTCGAAGGTCGTGAGGATCACCACGCGCACCTCGGGAAACGCGGCCAGCAGCTCGCGCGTGGCGGAGATGCCGTCCAGGTCGGGCATCCGCACGTCCATCAGCACCACGTCGGGCTGGAGCAGGCGGGTGCGGTAGACCGCGTCGCGTCCGTCGCCGGCCTCGCCGGCCACCTCGATCCCCTCGTCGCTCGACAGCACGCCGCGCAGGCCGGCGCGCATGAGGTCGTCGTCGTCGACGACCAGCACCCGGACGCGCGGCTCGGTCATTGCGGGCGCCCGGCCAGCGGCAGGCGGGCGTGCACGCGGAAGCGCCCCTCGCGAGCGCCCGCCTCCAGGCCGCCGCCCAGCAGGGCGGCGCGCTCGCGCATCCCGACGACGCCGTGCCCGTCGCCGTCCCGCCCCAGCTCGTCGCCGATCGGGTTCGTCACGGTCAGCTCCAGCGAGTCCCCGCCGAAGCCCACCAGCACCTCGGCGCTGCCGTTCCCGTGGCGCGCCGCGTTCGTCAGCGCCTCCTGCAGGATCCGGTAGGCGCCCTGGTCGACCCCCGGCGCCAGCGGCCGGCGCTCGCCAGACCAGGTGGCGGTCACGTCCAACCCGGTGGCGCGGTGGCGCTCGACCAGGGCGTCGAGCGCGGCGAGGCCGGCCGGGGGCTCCACCGAGTCGCCGCCCTCTCCGGACTCGCGCAGGACCCCGACCATCTGGTCGATCTCGCCCACGGTTTCGCGCGCGACCGCCTCGATCGTCTCGAAGGCCTCGCGGGCGCCCTCCGGGTCGCGGTCGGTGCGCAGGCGTCCCAGCCCCGCGTGGACAAGGATCACGTTGATCGCGTGGCCGGCGGAGTCGTGGAGGTCGCGCGCGATCCTCATGCGCTCCTCGGCGGCCGCGAGCTGGCGCTCGCGCTCGGCCTCGCGCTCGGCCCGAAGGGCGCGCTCCTCGAGCTCGCCCAGCCGCTCCAATCGCAGCCGCGTGCGCTCGCCCGCCAGCCACACGCCTCCCCACAGCAGCGTCCCGAACAGCAGCGCTGTCCAGGGGAACGCGTCCTCAGCCAGCCCGACGACCGCCGCGTGGACGATCAGCGTGACGACCGCGACGGCCAGCGCCAGCCGGTGTCCGGCACGTGGTCCGCCGCCGGAGGCCGCAACGAAGTAGAGCGCGATCGTCGGGCCGACCGGAGGCCCGACCGGCTCCGCGATCGCCCGCAGCGGCATGCTGGCGAGAGCCGTCCACACGAACACCGACAGCGGCGCACGGCGGCGCGCCACCAGCGGCAGCGACGACAGCGCAGCGAAGAGGACGCCGAGCGCGTCCAAGCCGCCGCCCTCGGACTCGGTCGCGGCGACCAGGGCCAACGACACCGCGAAGGCCGCGACGGCGAGCGCCGCGTCGACGACGGGCAGGTTGTCGCGGCGGAGCACCGGCCTCGGGTCTGATGTGGAGGAAGCCACTGCCGGCGAGCGTACCGCGCCCCCGCGGCGCCCGGATCGCGCCGCGGGTCGATCGCAGGTCACTCCCTGGGGGGACCCCCGGACCCTCCCGCGGGAGGGCTTCCGGATCGATATCCGGGGCGTACCATCGCGGGCCGAACGACAGCGCCGAAGGGAGCGAACATGGGACGGCCGGTGGTGCACTTCGAGGTGATCGGGAAGGACGGGGAGCACCTGCGCAGCTACTACTCCGACCTGTTCGGCTGGGAGATCGACGCCGACAACCCGATGAACTACGGCACGGTCCAGCGCGAGGGCAACACCAATGCGGACGGCGCCGGGATCGGCGGAGGCGTCGGCG
>JBOGXS010000380.1:0-4504 GCA_050693815.1 Thermoleophilaceae bacterium
GCCCAGCAGGATCGAGAGGAAGGTCGTGATCAGGGCCGCCGTGACGCCGATCAGGAGCGAGTTGCGCCCCCCGTAGAGCAGCCGCACCATGATGTCGCGGCCGTTGGCGTCGGCGCCCAGGAAGAACCGGCCGTCGGCCTTGAGCCACTGCGGCCCGATCGGCACGCCGTCGAGCGCGACCACGTTGACCATCTCCCCGTCGACGCGGATCGTGTCGGAGAGGTGGTTCTCGGTCGGCGTGGTGTGGGCGACGTTGTTCGCCCACAGCGGCGCCGCCAGGCAGACGGCGACCAGCAGCAGGAACAGGAACCCAAACGCGAGGGCGACCTTGTTGCGGCGCAGCCGCCTGAGCCCGAGCCGCCACGGCCCCAGCCCGTGGACCTGCTCCCGGTCGGCGTCCTCCTCCCACCTCGCCGGACCCTGCAGCGCTGTCTGGTCGGTTACAGGCTCGGTCGCCATCCGTGAAGTGGTCGCCTCTCCCTCCGGGCACACACTACCCCACCGGGAGGGCACCGAAGCGCCCTCCCGGTGCGGGGCAGCGTCACACGACTACTTGAGGCAGAAGCTCGACCAGTCGTTGTTCCAGACCGGGTGGAACCTCGTGCAGTTCTCGAAGTCCATCCGCTCCGAGACGAACGTGGCCAGCTTGCGATGGCCGTAGGGCGCGACGTGCGCCTCCTCCACCAGCTGGACGTTCAGCTCCCGCCACTGGTCGACGACCTCGTCGGTCAGCTCGGGCTCCTGGTTCAGCTCGGCGATCCCCTGGGTGATCTCCGGGTCGTCCACGTTCCCGAAGTTCTGGTTGTTCGTCGGCTGGATCGACGCCCCGTCCACGAGGAACATGAAGTTCTTCGGGTGCGGGAAGTCCTGGAACCAGTTGGTGAAGCCCGTCTGGGCCTTCGTGCGCTGGTTGCCGATGGTCTGGAAGTACACGCCGCCGTCCAGGATCTTGGGCTCGGCGTCGAAGCCCATCCTGTTGAGCTGGTCGGCATACGCCTCGCCGACCTTGTCGCTCGGGTCGTCGTTGTTGCTCCAGACCGTGACCTTGGTGCCGGCCTCGCCGGCGTCCTCGATCATCTGGCGCGCCCGCTCGATGTCGGGCGGCTCGTTCGGGTTGCCCCACGGGCACTCCTCCACGTCGAGCGCCTCGTCGAAGCCCGGCATGCCGGGCGGCAGGAACGAGCAGCCCGGGGTGAGCTCGCCGGCGAAGAGCCGCGCCAGGGCGGGCTTGTCGAGCCCGACGTTCACGGCCTCGCGGATCTCCGGCTTGTCGAACGGCGGCACGCGGTGGTTCATGAAGAAGAAGTACGTGGACACGGTCGTGTGCTCCTCGTACCGGTCGGAGTACTCCGCCTTGACCTCCGGCTTGAGGTCAGCCGGCGGCGGGTCCTGCATGTAGTCCAGCTCGCCGGAGATCACGTCCTGCGTCTGGCGCGCCGCCGACTTGATGATCTTCGCGGTGATCTTGTCGACCTTCGCCGCCGGGAGGTCCGGCCCGAGGTCCGGGTAGTTCGGGTTCTTCTCGAGCACGAACTGCCGGTTCGGCACGGACTCGGTGATCGTGAACATGCCCACGCCCGGAGGCGGGTCCTTGGTCAGGATCTTGAAGGGCGTGTCGCTCGGGACCAGGCTGGCGAAGGGCATTGCTATGACGTTCGAGAACGTCGCGTCCGGCTCGGTGAGGTTGATCGTGATCTTGCCGGTCTGGTCGTTGGTCTCGATGCCCGAGATGTCGCCCTCGGCCTTACCGGAGTCGACGTAGTCCTGGGCGCCCTCGATCACGAGGTAGAAGGCCGAGCCGCCCGACTCGAGGTTGAGCACGCGCTTGATGGTGTGCTCGAAGTCGGAGGCCTTGACGGGCGATCCGTCGGAGTACTTCAGCCCCTTGCGCAGCGTGAGCTCGTACGTCGTGCCGTCCTCCGAGATCGTCGGCATCTCCTCCGCCAGGCCCGGGATGAGCTGAGAGCCCTCCTCGCCCTCGGCGCGCTTGTACTCGAGCAGGCGCGAGTACGAGACCGAGAGCGGCTCCCAGCCGTTCACGGTGTAGCTCATCGCCGGGTCGAGATAGTCCGGTTGAGATGTCAACGAGACGGTGATCGAGCCACCACTCGCGCCCTCGCCGCCGCCTCCGCCGCCGTCGCCTCCATCGTCGTCGTCGCCGCATGCGGCGACCACGGACATGGAGAGGGCGGCGAGAAGCAGCACCAGCACACGTCTACTGACCTTCCCCATTCAGTTCCCTCCAGCGGTTGGTAACGGATCCGCGCGCACTCGGCCGAGCCAAGTGCTTGCGGCTTCGGCAGGCGGGTCCGCCCGCCGCGCCGGAAGATACCCCCCGTGGACAAATGTGTTGACCTTCGCGCGGCGAAGAAAACTTGCGCTTAACGGAGGAACTCCTCGCGCATGATCGACAGCGACTTGCGGATCAGGCGCGATACGTGCATCTGCGAGAGGCCCACTCGGTGGGCGATCTGGGTCTGCGGGAGGCCCTCCTCGAAGCGCATGCGAAGGATCTCCCGCTCGCGCGGCGCCAGCCGGTCTAGGGCCGGCTGGAGCGCGGCGCGGTCCTCGGAGCGCTCGAAGCCCGAGTCCTCGCCGCCGATCGTCTCGAGCGGGTCGAGCGCCTCGTCCCCGCTCGGGCCGGTGGAGAGCGACACCGTCGAGTACGCGGAGCCCACCTCCATCGCCTCGAGCACCTCCTCCGGGCCGGTCTTCAGCTCGTCGGCGATCTCGGCGATGCTGGGCGAGCGGCCGAGGCGCCCGGTGAGCCGCTCGATCGCGCCGGACATGGAGGCGTTCAGCTCCTGGAGTGCGCGCGGCACGCGGATCGCCCAGCCCTTGTCGCGAAAGTGTCGCTTGATCTCGCCGACGACGTTGGGCGTGGCGTAGGTGGCGAGCGACACCTCGCGCTCCAGCTCGAAGCGGTCGATCGCCTTGATCAGGCCGATCGCCCCCACCTGCTCGATGTCCTCGAGCGCCTCGCCACGTCCGGCGTAGCGCCGCGCCAGCGAGCGCACCAGCGGCAGGTGGCGCTCGATCAGCTCCTCGCGGGCGTTGGTGTCGCCGCGCTGGTGGTAGCGCCGCAGCAGCTCGCGATCCTCCTCGCGAGCCCGCTCCGGGCTGGCCGCACGGCGAGCGTCGGCGCTGCCGTTGGGGTGACGCGAGTAGTTCAGGCGAGTCCCTTCAGCTTCTCGAGGCGGACGACGATGCTCCCGTCCGCCGCCTGGTCGACGCCGAAGGAGTCGACCACGGTCTGCAGGATGCGGCCCAGGGTCAGCTCGCCGGGGGCGACGTCGCCGTCCCGCAGCGCCTCCGCCACCTTGTGCTCGCTCAGCGGGCCGACGCGCGTGCGGATGCTCTGGTCGCCGACCTCGAACGACAGGTGCACGCTGCCGATGGTGCCCGCCTCTGCCAGCAGCCGCTCCACGGCCAGCTGGAGGTCGTCGATCTCCTCGAAGGCGAAGTCCACGCGCTCGGCGATCCCGCCGATGATCAGGCGCACCACGGCATGGAAGTCGCCCGAGAGCGGCGCCTCGAGGTCGATCCGCTCCTTCACGCGCGAATGGTCCCTTCCCCCACGACGCAATCGTCGCGCATGAGGCAGGCGAGCTGGCCGGGTGCAACCGACTCGGCGGGCTCGCCGAGCTCGAGCTCGAGCGCGCCCCCCGCCCCGGGACGGGCGCGGCACGCCAGCGGCCTGGCGTGGTAGCGCAGCCGGACCAGGTTCACCTCGGCGGCCGGCCGGTGCAGCTTCGTCTCCTCGAGGTGGACGGCGGTGCTGGCGAGCGCCGAGCGCGGCCCCACCGTGACGGTGCCGGTGGCGGCGTCCTTTTCGAGGACGTACAGCGGCTCGGGGCCCGCCACGCCGAGTCCGCGACGCTGGCCGACCGTGAACTCGTGCTGGCCGTCGTGGCGGCCGACCGTCCGCCCCTCGCGGTCCACGATCCTTCCCGGTCGGCGCAGCCGCGGGCCGCCGTGGCGACGCAGGAACGCCCGGCCGCCCAGCCCCGCCACGAAGCAGAGGTCCTGGCTCTCGCGCTTGTCGGCCACTGGCAGGCCGGCGTCGCGGGCCAGCGCCCGCACGGCGTCCTTGGTGAGGCCGCCAAGCGGGAAGGAGAGCCGCTCGAGCAGGGCCGGGTCGAGCTTGGCGAGCATGTAGCTCTGGTCCTTGCGGGCGTCGGCTGCGGCGCGGATCAGCGGACCGTGCGTGTCGCGGGCGATGCGCGCGTAGTGGCCGGTGGCGAGTCGCGCCGCCCCCAGCGCCTCGGCCAGGTGCAGCATGGCGTCGAAGCGCACGTGCCCGTTGCAGCGCACGCAGGGGTTGGGGGTGCGTCCGGCCGCGTAGCCCTCCACGAAGCGCTCGACCACCTCGGCGCGGAAGCGCTCGCGCAGGTCGAGCGTGAGGTGCGGGATGCCCATCCGGTGGGCGAGCGCGCGGGCGCCCGTGACCGCCTGGGGCGAGCAACAGGAGCGCTCGCCGTCGGTGGCCGGGTCGGACCAGAGC
>JBOGXS010000381.1:0-18390 GCA_050693815.1 Thermoleophilaceae bacterium
GAACCTCGAGCTGGTGGACACCACGATCGGCTGGCGCTTCGTCAACCCCCGCATGGCCGAGAGCCACTCGACCGAGTCGATGGGCGAGACGGCCGAGAACGTGGCCGAGCGCTACGGGGTCTCGCGCGAGGACCAGGACGCGTTCGCGCTCGAGTCGCACCGCCGCGCGGTGGCGGCTGCCGAGGCCGGGCGCTTCGACGACGAGATCGTGACCGTCGACGTGCCGCAGCCCAAGGGCGAGCCCGTCACGGTCCACGCCGACGAGGGCCCGCGTCCCGACACCACGCTCGAGCGCCTCGCCGCGCTGCGCCCGGTGTTCCGTCGAGGCGGCTCGGTCACCGCCGGCAACTCGTCGCAGATCAACGACGGGGCCGCCTGCCTCGTGCTGGCCACGGCGGAGCGGGCGCGCGAGATGGGGCGCGAGCCGCTCGCCCGCATCTTGGCGTCCGGCGCCGCCGGAGTGGATCCCGGCTACATGGGCATCGGCCCGGTCCCCGCCACTCGCATGGCGCTCGAGCGCGCCGGGCTGCGACCCGGCGACATCGACCTCGTCGAGCTGAACGAGGCCTTCGCGAGCCAGGTCCTCGCCTCGATGCGCGAGCTGGGCTTCGACCACGAGACGCTCAACGTGAACGGCGGTGCGATCGCGCTCGGCCACCCGCTGGGAGCGTCGGGCGCCCGCCTGCTGGGCACGCTGGCGTGGGAGCTTCGCCGCCGCGGCGGCCGATACGGGCTGGCGACGATGTGCATCGGCGTGGGCCAGGGCCTGGCCGCGGTGATCGAGAACACAGCGGCCTGATCAGGCTCCGCCGGGGTCACGGCGATCGCCGCCTCGCGCGGCGCCCGGAGGGGGTCCGGCACGAAACGTCCCTATGCGGGACGGAACGTGCCGAACCCCTGGCCGGCCGAGCCGGTGCCCGGCTACCCCCGCGAGCGGGAGTCGGTCGCCGGCGAGCGGTCGCTGTCCGAGTGCCCGCGGCTCGAGTCGCTGTTGCCGTTGGTGTTGTCGTCCGAGCCCGAGTCGGTCATATCGCGGCCGTGGCTCGAGTCGGTGCCCGGACCGCGCCGGTCGTCCGTGCCCGAGTCGGTGTCCTCGCGGCCCTGGCTCGAGTCGGTGCCCGGACCGCGCCGGTCGTCCGAGTTCGAGTTGGTGTCGGTGTCCGTGGCCGTCTGGTCCTGCGACGCCATGCCGTCGCTCTGACCGCGGGTGCGGGTCTGCGTGCCGGTCCCGGTGTCGTCTTCGTCATCGTCGTCGCCGCCGCCGGGGCCGGAGTTGTCGTGGTCGTCGTCGCCGCCCTTGCCGGGGCCGGAGGCGGCCACCGCCTTGTCGACGCCGAGGCCGCTCGACCCTCCCACTCCGGCGGCGAGCAGCAGGCCGCCGCCGAGCAGGACGAGCGCGGCCAGGACCACCAGGAGCTTTCGGGTCAGCGAGCGTTCGCTCTCGAGCAGGTCGTCCGGCCCCTCGGCCAGACGCAGGTACGTGTGTGCGGGGTGCAGGCTCATGTGGGTGGAACACGCCCGAGCCGCGGAAATCACGCTCGCCGCAGGCCGCGGCGGCCGAGCACCAGCTTCTCCGGAAGGTCGGCCACCAGCGGCTCGAGCATCAGCGCGAGCTGCTCGGCGGTCGGCCGCTCGTCCGGGTCGTGTCGCAGGCAGGCGCGGATCGCCTCGGAGAGCGGCGTCGGGATCCGGACCGGCCAGGGCCGTGGGTCCTCGATCAGCTGCGGGAAGCGGTCCTCGGGCGGGGCGTCGTCGTCGCGCGAGAGGGGCTTCGAGAACGGCCGCTTGCCCGTCACGGCGTGGTAGAGAGTGGCCCCGAGCCCCCACACGTCGGCCGGTGGGCCGACGTCCTCCTCGGGCAGGCACTGCTCGGGCGGCATGTACGCGTTGGTGCCGACGTGGCTGCGCAGCCCCCTGGCGCGCTCCAGGGTGCGGGCCAGCGACATGTCGATCACCCGTGACGGGATCCCCATGACGATGTTGTCCGGCTTGAGGTCCAGGTGCACCCAGCCCTCGGCCGCCATGTAGTGGATCGCCGAGGCCACGTGCAGGCCGAGCGGCAGCACCTGCTCGATCGGCAGCGGGCCGCCGCGCCGGATGACCCGCCGCAGCGTCGGCCCCTCCAGGTGCTCCACGAGCACGTGCGGATAAGGCCCGTCCAGCCGGCTCTCGAACCCGCGCACGATCACGGGGTGGGCGAGCGCCTCGAGCACCTCTGCCTCCCGGCGCAGCCCGCGCAGGGCCTTCTCGTCCTCGACCAGGTCCGGACGGACGATCTTGGCCACCATCATTGCGAACAGGTGCTGGTCCCAGACCAGGTAGACCTCGTAGCGGTGACCGCCCCCGAGCGGCTGGAGCACGCTCCGCCCGGGGGCGATCTCGTCGCCCTCGCTCAGCTCCCAGGACTGCTTCACGGCCTCGAGTCTTGCAGCACGGCAGAATCCGACAACACATGATCGACTTCGAACTCACCGACGAACAGAGACTCATCCGCGAGACGTCCCGCGACTTCACCGACCGCGAGATCGTCCCGCGCGCGCGAGAGAACGACCGCAACGAGCGCTTCGACACCGAGCTCGTCCAGAGGATCGCGGACATGGGCTTCCTCGGCGCGATCGTGCCCGAGCGGTACGGCGGGCGCGGCGTGGACTACCGCACCTACGCGCTGATCGTCGAGGAGATCGGGCGCGGCTGCTCGGCCATGCGGACGGTGGTGTCCGTGGTCACGTCGCTGGTGTGCTCGTCGATCGTGCGCTGGGGCAGCGAGGAGCAGAAGCAGGAGTGGCTGCCGCGGCTCTGCTCGGGCGAGGCGCTGGGCTGCTTCGGCCTCACAGAGCCCGACACCGGCTCCGACGCCTCCAACCTGAAGACCCGCGCCGAGCAGCTGAACGGCGAGTGGCGGATCACCGGCGGGAAGATGTGGATCTCGCTCGGGAACTTCTCGAAGCTCGCGCTCGTCTTCGCCCAGACGGACCCCGAGCAGGAGCACCGCGGCATCGCCTGCTTTCTGGTTCCCACCGACCAGCCGGGCTTCGCCAGCCAGGAGATCCATCACAAGCTCGGCCTGCGCGGCTCCGACACGGCCGAGCTTTCGCTCGACAACGTGAGGGGAGACCTGATGGGCGAGGTGGGCGACGGCTTCAAGATCGCCATGAGCGCGCTCGACTCGGGCCGCTACAGCGTGGCCGCCGGCTGCGTCGGCATCTGCCAGGGCTGCGTGGACGCCTCTGTGGAGTACGCCAAGGAGCGCACCCAGTTCGACCGCCCGATCGCGTCGTTCCAGCTCGTGCAGGAGATGCTGGCCGACATGGTCGTGGAGACCGACGCGGCGCGCGCGCTCGTGTGGCGCGCGGGCTGGTTGAAGGACGCCGGCAAGCCCAACACCACCGAGACCTCGATCGCCAAGCTGTACGCCACCGAGGCCGCCGTGAAGTGCGCCAACACCGCGGTCCAGGTGCACGGCGGCTCGGGGTACGTGGACGACTACCCGGTGGAGCGCTACCTGCGCGACGCACGCGTGACCACGCTCTACGAGGGGACCTCGCAGATCCAGAAGCTGATCATCGGGCGGTCCGTCACCGGCGTGAACGCCCTGGTCCCGTGACGATGCCGCAGGGTCATTCGGCCGAGGCGGCCGAGGCCGGCTCGCTCCGGGCCTGAGGTCCAGGGCTATGCTCGCCGGATGGCGACCGCCGACCTGACCGTGCTCGCGCTCGGGCGCCCGGACGTGAGCGCCAGCGCGTACATCGCCGAGATCCAGCGGCGGCTGCGAGCCCAGGAGCGGGTGCGCTTCCGGATGCATGCGATGGGCACCTCGCTGGAGGGCTCGACCGCGGACATCCTCGCAACCGTCGCCGAGCTGCACGCCGTGCCCTTCGAGCAGGACGTGCCGCGCGTCTACACGGTGCTCAAGCTCGACGAGCGCCGCGACCGGCCCGACCAGACGCTCGACGACAAGGTCAGGTCCGTCGAGGAGCGGCTCGGCGGCGGCGCCTGAGCGTCGCTACGGGCGGCGCCGCCCGGCCTCTCGGACCCCGCCGACGTTCATGCCGCCGTATACCCCCCGTCGACGGCGATGGACGCGCCGGTGATGTGCGCCGACTCGTCGGCGGCGAGGAACGTCACGGCGGCGGCCACGTCCTCGGGGTCGCCCAGTCGCCTCTGCGGGATGCCTATCAGGGCCTGGGCCTGGGTCCCGGTCGGGTCGTCCTGGTCCGCCAGCCACTCATCGACCAACGCCGTGCGCGTGAGTCCGGGAGCGACCGCGTTGACCCGCACGCCTCGAGCGGCCAGCTCCACCGCGGCGCCGCGGGTGAGCGCGAGCAACGCCCCCTTGGACGCGCCGTAGAGCGCCATGGTCGGCACTCCGATGGACGCCAGCCGCGAGGTGACGTTGACGATGCTGCCGCCGCCGCGGTCCGCCATCGCGCGACCGGCGGCCTGCAGCATCCACAGCGCCCCGAAGAAGTTCGTCTCGAAGAGCTCGCGGACCTCCCTCGGGTCCGCGCTGAGAACCGGGCCGGTGTGGTCGAGCCCCGCGTTGTTGACCAGCACGTGCGGGCCGCCCCACTCGCGTGCGACGTCGACGGCCCGCCGTGCGGTGGCTCGATCGGCCACGCTTCCCCTGACGAATCGCGCCCGGCTGTCGCCCCCGAGCTCCTCGAGGAGCCGCTCCCCGGGCTCCGCCCTGCGCCCGACCGCGACGACTCGGGCGCCCTCCTCCACGAACCGGCGGGAGATGGCCGCCCCGATGCCCGCGGTGGCGCCGGTGACGATCGTGGTCCTGCCCTGGAGGCGTGTCACGCGGTTTGCCGCTGATCTCCGACGCCGACCGCCGGAGACTGGTCTGCCAGCTCCTCGGCGGTGTCGTCGAGCGCGGCACGCAGAACCTCCGCGAGCAGCGTGAGCTCCTCCGCGTCGATCACGAAGGGCGGCGAGATCTGCAGCGTGTGGCCGACCAGGTTGCGCACCAGGACCCCCCGCGTCCGTGCCCGGCGCACGACCCGCTCCACCAGGTCCGGCGTCCTCGCCCGAGCCGCCGCGTCGAGCTCCACCCCCGCGAGCAGGCCGACGCTGCGAACCTCGTGGACGAGCGGGTGCTCGGCCAGCGGCCCCAGCCGCTCGGCCAGGATGGGTTCGAGCGTGCGCACGCGGTCGTAGAGCAGCTCGCGCTCCAGCACGTCGAGGTTGGCCAGCGCCACCGCGCATGCGGCGGCGTGACCGGAGTAGGTGTAGCCGTGCCGCACCGCGCCGACGCCCGGTGCCCAGAGCGCGTCGCGCACGCGGGCCCCGCTGAGGACGACCCCGAGCGGCGCGTACCCGGAGGTGATGCCCTTGGCCGCACAGAGGAGATCAGGAGCGATGCCGTAGCGCTCGCAGGCGAACGCCGTCCCGAGCCGCCCGAAGCCGGTCACGACCTCGTCGACGATCAGCAGGACGTCGTGCTCGCGGCAGAGGGCCTGGACCTGGTCCCAGTAGCCGGGTGCGGGGGGACGCACGCCGCCGGCGCCGATCACGGGCTCGCCGATGAAGCCGGCGACCGCGCTCCCGTGCCGCTCCAAAGCGTCCGCCAGCGCACCGACGCTGTCCGCCTCGACGTGGACGACCTCCTGGACGAGCGGGCCCCAGCCCGCGCGGTTCGGGGCGATGCCCGCAAGGCTCGTCCCGAACGCGGCCATGCCGTGGTAGGCGCCCTCGCGGGCGATGACGACACGGCGCTGCTCCTCGCCGCGGACGTGCCAGTAGCGGCGGGCGAGCTTGGCCGCCGTGTCGACCGCCTCCGAGCCGCCGCTGGTGAAGAAGGCCGCCGAGCGTGGACCGGTCGGCGCGACGAGCGCGAGCCGCCGGGCCAGCTCGAGCGCCGGTTCGTTGGCGAAGACGTCGAACGTGTAGTACGCCGCCAGCTTGCGCATCTGCGCGGCAGCCGCGTCGGCGAGCTCGCCGCGGCCGTGCCCGACGTTGCAGAACCAGAGGGCGGCGCTCGCGTCGAGGTAGCGGTGCCCCTGGTCGTCGGTCACCCAGCTTCCCTCGCCGCTGACCAGGGTCACCTCGTCGCCGGGAACGCGGGCCATGTCCGCGAACGGATGCCATAGGTGCTGGTCGGCTCCCATGCAGCCCCAATTCAAGCCCTGCTCTCGGGTGTCTGAAAGCAACACAATGTCGAGCGCGGGCGGCTCGCTCTGCCACAGCCTGTGCCTCGGCGCGGCCGAACCGGGGCGGAATGCTGGGAGCCGTGCACGACACGCCGGTCATCGACGGCCTGCCCTTCGCCGCCCGCGCCGGGCTGATACCCGGCTCGGCGATCGACTCGAGCACCAGCCTGCTCCAGGGCCAGAGCCACGACATCGTGCGCTTCGCCATGGGGAGCCCGGCGGCAGAGGCGATTCCGGCCGCCGCCTTCGACGAGCTGGCCCGCGTCGCCCTGAGCGACGGGGCGAGCGACGCGTACGACTACGGCCCGACCGAGGGCGAGGCGGGCCTGCGCGCGGCCCTGCTCGCCTTTCTCGAGCAGCAGGGGTCGCCAACCCCGGATGCGCGGCTGCTCATCACCGCCGGCGGCATGCAGGGCCTGGACCTGGCGGGCAAGCTGTTCATCGAGCGCGGCGACCTGGTCGTCGTCGAGTCGCCCACCTACACGAACGGCACCGCGGTCATCCTCTCCTACGAGGGAGAGCTGCTCGAGGTGCCGGTGGACGACGACGGCATGGTCGTCGAGGATCTTCCCGAGCTCGTCGCGGCCGCCGGCCGGACGCCGAAGGCGATCTACGTGATCCCCAACTCCCAGAACCCGAGCGGGACCACCCTCTCGCTCGCGCGCCGGCGGACCCTCCTCGACCTCGCCACCGGCTGGGGCGCGGTGATCGTCGAGGACGACCCCTACGGCCTGCTGCGGTTCGAAGGCTCACCGCTCCCCAGCCTGGCCGAGCTCAGCGATCACGACGCGCGGGTGATGGGCGTCTACACGTTCTCCAAGATCGTTGCCCCCGGCCTGCGGGTCGGCTGGGTCGTCGCGGACGCGCTCGTGGTAGATCGGATGATCGACGCCAAGCAGGGCATGGACACCTGCACGAACGTGCCGGCCCAGCGGCTGCTGCAGCTCTTCCTCGAACGGGGCGGCATGGACGACCACCTTTCCGGCCTGCGCATGGAGTATCGCCGGCGCAAGGAGGCGATGCAGGACGCGCTGCGCCAGCAGTTCGGCTCCGCGGTCGAGTTCACCGACCCCGATGGCGGCTTCTTCCTGTGGCTCACCTTCCCCGAGGGCGTGGACACCGCGGAGCTGTCCCCGGTCGCCCTGGAGGAAGGGGTCGCGTACATCCCTGGCGCCGCGTTCTCGCCGGCGGGCCGCTTCGCCAATCAGCTGCGCCTGTGCTTCGCGTCCACCGCCCCCGAGCGGATCCGGGAGGGGGTGCACCGTTTGCGCCGCGCCGTGGACAGGCTCTACGGCCCGGAATGGAGCGGTCGGTCACAATGACCACCGGGATGACCGTGACCGTCCGGGACGTGCTCGACCTGCCGTTGCTGGCCGGGGCGCGAGCGGTGGCGGCCGGCGAGGCCGCGGCGCGGCGTGAGGTAGCGTGGGTAGCGGTCATCGAGTGGCCGGTCGAGGACTTCGTCCGACCGGCGGAGATCGTCCTCACCACGGGCATCGGCTGCGACGACGCGCGCTTCACGCAGCTCGCCGCCGAGGTGCTCGACAGCGACGCCGCAGCCCTGTGCACGGCTTTCCATCCGGCAGGCGGCCTCGCCGAGCTGCCCCCCGCGGTGGTGTGCCGCGCCGAGCAGCAGGGCGTTCCCCTGGTGGAGCTCCCGTGGGAGCTGCGCTTCGCCGACATCAGCCGCGCCGTGGTCGAGCGCGTGCTCGCCGATCGCTACGGCGACGCGCGGCATGCGCCGCAGCGCCTCTTCGGCGACTTCGCCGCCTCGCTGCTGGAGGGAGGCGGGCTCGGGGTCCTCGCCGCGACGCTCGAGCGCGTGCTCGAGCGTCCGGTGCTCGTCCTCGACGCTGAACTCCGACTGCAGGGGCACGGCGAGCGGGCGCTCGAGCTGCTGGGGCACGAGAGGGTGGCCGCGCTGGAGGCGGGCGTTGCCTCGCTCGATGCCCGTCGCAGCCGCGCGCTCCGCGCGCTGCTGGGGGCGCGCCGCCCGCGAGAGGTCGACGAGGTCGCGGAGCTCGGCTTGGGCCCGGGAACGACCGTCGCAGCCCGGGCCGGCCGGCAGACGCTTGGCATGGTCTATGTCCCGGGGGACGCGGCAGGCGTGCCGCTGGGGGAGCTGGAGATGGGTGCTCTCGAGCAGGCCGCGCTGGCCGCGGCGCTCGAGCTGCTGCGCCGGCGCGCGATCGCGGAGACCGAGACGCGCGTGCGTGGCGACTTCCTCTGGGACGTCGCCCTGCGACGCCTGAGGGACGCCGACGAGATCGCCGCCAAGGCTGCCCTGCTCGGACACAACCTGGCCGAGCACCACCTCGTCGCCGCCGCCCACGCGGATGCCGACGTGGCCGCCGCGAAGGCCGGCTTCCGCGAGGTGCGGGAGCGCCTCGCGGCGGAGGCCGGGGCGGATCAGCTCGGAGTGAAGGAGAACCGGGCGCTGGTCCTGCTGCCCGACGCCGAGCGCGGGGAGCTGTGCAGGCTGCTGGAGCGAGCGTCGCCCGCCGAGGGACCTCGCCTCTCCTGGGGCCTGGCGGAAGAGCCGGCTCCGCTGATCGAGATCGCGACGGGCTACGAGAGCGCCGTGGAGGCGCTCGAGGTGGGCCGTAGCCTGCAGGGGCCCGGAACCGTGGGCGACGCTCGTGCGCTTGGCCCCTTCCTCGCGCTCGGCGCCATCGCCGCGGACGAGGGCACGATGCGGCGGCTGCTCGACCTGGTGCGACCGCTGATCGAGTACGAGGGCCGCACGGCTCGTGATCTGCTCGGCACGCTGGAGGTGTTCCTGCGCGAGAACGGCAACGCGAGCTCCGCCGCGCGGCGGCTCCACCTCAACCGGCACTCGCTGCTCTACCGGCTGCGCAAGATCGAGGAGCTGACCGGACGGTCGCTGAGCTGCCACGACGACCGCTTCCTGCTCGAGCTCGGCCTGCGGCTGGAGAAGCTGACGCCGCGCGACCGGTGAGCTTCGACCGCGCGGAGTACCAGGCCCGGCTTGGCCGGACTCGCGAACGGATGCGCGACCGGGGGCTGGACACGCTGATCGTCACCGACCCGGCCAACATGCACTACCTGACGGGATACGACGGGTGGTCGTTCTACACGCCGCAGGGGGTCGTCGTCCCGCCGGAGGGCGACCCGCTGCTCTTCACCCGCGCCATGGACGCCAGCGGCGCCCGGCTGACCACATGGCTCGAGGACCGGCAGATCCTCGGCTTCCCGGAGGACCTGGTGCAGCAGCGCGACCGCCACCCGATGCAGTGGGCGGCCGGAGAGCTTCGGCGACGCGACCTCGCCGGCGGCGTCGTGGCGCTCGAGTCGGACTCCTACTTCTTCTCGCCACGCGCGCACGAGGCGCTGCGCGGCGGCCTGCCCGACGCGCGGATCGTCGACTCGGAGGAGCTCGTCAACTGGGTCCGTGCCGTCAAGAGTCCCGCCGAGCTCGAGTTGATGAGCCGTGCGGCCCGGATCATGGAGCGGGTCATGAGGGCGGGAATCGACGCCGTGGAGCCCGGCGTGCGCCAGTGCGATGCCGTGGCCGCGATCGTCGCGGCGCAGGCCAGCGGGACCGCGGAGGCGGGAGGCGACTACCCGGCGATCGTCCCGATGCTGCCCACAGGGGTGGGGACGTCGGCGCCACATCTGACCTGGAGCGAGGAGCCCTTCCGCGCCGGGGAGGCGACCGTCCTCGAGCTGGCCGCCTGCCACCGGCGCTACCACTGCCCGCTGGCCCGAACGGTGTATCTGGGCGACCCCCCGCGCAAGCTCGTGGAGACGGCCCGGGTGGTCGAGGAGGGGCTCGAGGCGGCGCTCGCCGCGGTGCGCCCGGGAGCGACCTGCGAGGCCGTCGAGGCCGCCTGGCGCGCGGTCATAGCCCGCCACGGCCTGGAGAAGAACTCTCGAATCGGATATTCAGTCGGTCTCGGCTACCCGCCCGACTGGGGCGAGCACACGATGAGCCTGCGGCCGGGCGACCGGACCTCGCTCGAGCCGAACATGGCCTTTCACATGATCCTCGGGATGTGGATGGACGACTGGGGCTACGAGCTGTCCGAGACGTTTCGCGTCACGGACGGCGGCGCCGAGTGCCTCTGCGCATTTCCTCGCGAGCTGACGGTCAAGCCGTGAGGCGCAGCATGGCGAGCGCATAGATCCGGGCGGCCAAAACGACCTCGGCGAGCTCGATCGACTCGTCCGGCTTGTGAGCCTGCTCGGCGACGCTGCCCGGTCCGAGCACGATCGCCGCAATGCCGGCGTCGCGCATTAGGTAGCCGCCGTCGCACGCGGCCGTCCAGCCGGCCAGCGGCAGGCCGGGTGCTCCAGCGTCCAGCGACGCACGCTGCACCGCCTGCACGCGCGGGTCGTCGGGGGCCACCTCGAAGCTGGGGATCTCCATCAGCAGGTCCGCCTTCGCGCGCAGCCCGTCGTCCTCGAGCCCGAGCGTCCCGAGCGCTCGCTCCACCTCGGCCAGGGCCTGGGCTCCGGTCTGGCCGGGCAGCAGGCGGCGATCGACCGAGACGGAGCAGGCCGCGGGGACCATCGCGGTGGCGGTCCCGCCCCGGATCGTGCCCACGCTCCAGGCCGCCCGTCCGAGCAGCGGATGCGTGTCGTCCTCGAGCTCGACGTCGAGGCGGCGGATCGACTCGACCGCGCGGGCGGCACCGTAGATCGCGTTGCGGCCCTGCTCGGGGGAGCCGGCGTGGGCCGACCGCCCCTCGACGGCGATCTCGACGTAGCAGTTGCCGCGGCAGGCGATCACGGTCTGCAGGTCGGTGGGCTCGGGCACGAGGGCGACGTGCGCCGAGGGACGCCGGGCGAGGAACGCGCGGACACCGTGGCCGTGCTCCTCCTCGTCGACGACGGCAGCGAGGGTCACGCGCCGGCGAAGTGGGACGTCGGCGCGTCCGAGGGCGGCCATGGCGGCGACGGCGGCAGCCAGGCCGCCCTTCATGTCCGCGGCGCCCCGCCCGACCAACCGTCCTGCCTCGACGCTGCCGCCGTAGGGATCCCCGCTCCAGCCGTCGCCGGCCGGGACCGTGTCGGTGTGTCCCAGCACGAGGACGCCCGGCTCGTCCGGGGGCCCGGCCGACGCGTACAGGTTGGGCCGCCCCGGTAGCACCGGGTCGACCTCCACGGCGAGCCCGGCCGCCTCACAGGCACTCGCCAGGCGGGTGACGGTCTGCTCCTCGCAGCCGGGAGGATTCGGGCTGGGGCAGCGGACGAGCGCCTGCAGCAGGGCCGTGAGCTCGACCTCGTCGACCGCCGCCAGCACCCTGCTCTCCTCATCGCTCAGCGCCATGCCAGTCCCCGCCATGTTGGCCAACAACCAGGTGGAATGTTGCAACAGACTGTGGCGCGGCCTCCTCCAGTACGCGGATTAGCCTCCGCGGCGTCCCTGACGCTGGAGGAGTGAACGCGATGGACAACTCGACGCTGTCGCGCCGCGACATGCTCAAGAGGGCGACGGCGGCGGGGCTCGTGCTGCCGCTCTCGGGAGGCCTGCTGGCCGCATGCGGCGACGACGACGGCGCCACCGCCGGAGGACCCGGGCTGCTGCAGGAGCTTCAGCGCACGGGCATCGCGCGCATCGCCATCGCGAACGAGCCTCCGTACACGAAGGTGGAGCCGGACGGGACCGTCACCGGCGCCGAGCCGGAGATCGCCCGCGCGGTTCTCGAGCGTCTCGAGATCGGGGAGGTCCAGGGGGTCGTGACTCCCTACGAGGCGATGATTCCCGGGCTGAAGGCCCGGCGCTGGGACATGATCACGGCCGGGCTCTTCATGAAGCGGTCGCGCTGCGCGGAGATCCTCTACTCGGAGCCCACGGTCGTGTCGACGGAGTCCTTCGCCGTCGAGCCGGGCAACCCGAAGGGGCTCGAGACGATCGCGGACGTCAAGGCGAACCCCGACGTGAAGGTGGGGGTGCTGCCCGGCGCATTCGAGGAGGGCATCCTCGAGGAGGCACAGGTGCCGGGCGGGCAGATCGTGAGCGTCCAGGACGGGCGCAGCGGCATCGAGGCGCTGAACGCGGGCCGCGTCGACGCCTTCTTCCTCCCGACCCTCTCGCTCGAGGCGCTTCAGGAGGGTGAGGACTTCGAGGTCACGCCGCCGATCGAGGACGCGCCGGTCACGGGCGCGGGCCACGGCTTCCGCAAGAGCGATCGGGAGTTCCGGAACGCCTACAACAAGGGGCTCGAGGCGATCCAGGAGAGCGGCGAGTTCGCCCGGATCCTGAAGCCCTGGGGCTTTTCCGCGGAGGCGGCGATCGAGGCAACGGCCGCGGAGCTCTGCAAGACAGAGGGCTAGTCGCGCAGGCCCGCGATGTCCGAGATCCAACCCTTCCTGCCGTTCCTGCTGAAGGGCGCCCTCGTCACCGCCCAGGTGACCCTGCTCGGGCTGCTGCTGGCGCTCGCGGTCGCGTTCGTGGCCGGGCTCGGGCGCCTCTCGAGCGTTCGGACCGTCCGCTGGGCGGCCGGGGGATTCATCGAGGTCTTCCGCGGCACCTCGGTGGTCGTCCAGCTCTTCTGGTTCTTCTTCGCGCTGCCCATCTTCGGTCTCTCGCTCACGCCGATGCTCGCGGCGGTGCTGGCACTCGGGCTCAACGGCGGCGCGTACGCGGCCGAGGTGGTGCGGGGCGCGGTGCTGGCGGTCCCGCGCGAGCAGTTGGAGGCGGCGACCGCCCTGAACCTGAGCCGCTCGATGCGCATGCGCCGGGTGATCCTGCCCCAGGCGCTTCCGCTGATGCTCCCGCCGTTCGGCAACGTGTCGGTCGACCTGCTCAAGGCGTCCGCGCTCGTCTCGCTCGTGACCGTCTCCGACCTCACCTTCCGAGCCCAGCAGGTCCGGGCCTCGACGGGTGAGACCGCGTTGCTCTTCGGGCTGATCCTCGCCATCTACTTCGCGCTGGCGGGCGTCCTGGCGCTGTTCTGGCATCTGCTCGAGCGCCGCTTCCGGATGGACCGGCGCATCGCATGACCTGGGACTGGACGTTCGCCTGGGAGATCCTCCCGCGGCTCCTCGATGGGCTGCTCGTGACGGTCGAGATCACCGTCGCCGGCTCGGCGATCGCGCTGGTCCTGGGCCTGCTCATCGCGGTGGTGCGCAGGTCGAGGGTGCCGCTGGTCTCGCCGCTGTTCGGCGGGCTGGTCCACTTCGTGCGCGGCACGCCCCTGCTCGTCCAGGCGTTCTTCTTCTTCTACGTCTTCCCGAGCTACGGGATCACGTTGCCGACGCTCACCACCGGCATCATCGCCATCGGGGTCCACTACTCGGCGTACACCGCCGAGGTCTACCGGGCCGGAATCGAGAACGTGCCACGCGGTCAGTGGGAGGCGGCGAGGGCGCTCAGCCTGCCGCTGCGGCGCCAGTGGATGGGGATCGTGCTCCCCCAGGCGATCCGAGCGGTGATCCCGGCCCAGGGCAACTACATCATCGCGATGTTCAAGGACTCCGCGATCCTCTCCGCGATAACGGTGACCGAGCTGTTGAACAAGGCGCAGGCCGTCGGGTCCGACAGCTTCCGCTACCTCGAGCCGCTCACGCTGGCGGGCCTGCTCTACCTGCTCGTCAGCTATCCCGCGGCGAAGCTCATCCGACGACTGGAGCACCGCCTTGCGTACGAGCGCTGAAGAGGCTCCTCGTGCCGTCTCCCAGCAGGTCATGGTGAGGTTCCGCGGCGTCGACAAGCGCTTCGGCGAGGCGCACGTGCTGCGTAACCTCGACCTGGACGTCCACACGGGAGAGAAGGTCTCCATCATCGGGCCGAGCGGGTCGGGCAAGACGACGATCCTGCGCGTCCTCATGACGCTCGAGCGGCCGGACGGCGGGACCATCGAGGTGAACGGACGACCTCTCTGGCACATGGACCGCGGCGGCAAGACCGTCGTGGCGGACGAGCGCCACCTGCGCGCCGCGCGCCGCGAGATCGGAATGGTCTTCCAGCAGTTCAACCTGTTCCCACACATGAGCGTGCTCCGCAACGTCACCGAGGCGCCCATCCACGTCCTGGGCATGGACCGCGACGAGGCGGTCGCCCGCGCCAGGGAGCTCCTCACGATGGTCGGGCTCGAGCGGCACCTCGACCACCGTCCTCTGCAGCTCTCGGGTGGTCAGCAGCAGCGGGTGGCCATCGCCCGGGCCTGCGCCCTGCGCCCCAAGGTCATGCTCTTCGACGAGGTCACCTCGGCGCTCGACCCGGAGCTGGTCGGCGAGGTGCTGGGAGTGATTCGCGAGCTCGCCACGCGGACGGACATGACCATGCTCATCGTCACCCACGAGATGGGCTTCGCGGCGGACATCTCGGATCGCGTGCTCATGTTCGACGAGGGCGCCGTCGTCGAGGAGGGGCCGCCGGCAGTCGTCCTGCGCGAGCCTCGTCACGAGCGGACCCGTCGGTTCCTCAAGGCCGTGTTGGAGCACTGATCCATCCGGTGCCCGTGTCGTTGCCACCCACGACGCACGTCCCGCCCGAGCTCGGCGCCTCCCGCGCCGCCGGGATCGGTGTCATCGCGCCCTTCGACTTCGCGCTCGATCGCGAGCTGTGGCTCTGGATGCCGGACGGCGCGAGCCTCTATGTGACCCGGACACCGGTCACCGAGCTGCCGGTCGGCCTCGCCTTCGCGAAGGAGGCCGCCGGCGACGAGGAGGCGCTCACGCAGGCCGCCCGCAACCTGGCCGCGGCGGAGCCGGGGGTGGTGGCCTACGCCTGCACGTCCGCGAGCTACGCCAACGGCCTGGCCGGCGAGTGCCGCCTGAGGACGGCGATCGAGCGCGGCGGCGCGCGCCGAGCGATCACGACCAGTGGCGCGCTGCTGGAGGCGCTGGCGGCGCTCGGGGTCAGCCGCGTGGGTGTCGCCACGCCGTACGACGCCGCGCTGACCGCGGGCCTGCGGGACTTCCTCGTTGAGGCCGGCCACGAGCCCGTGGCGGTCTCATACCTCGGCCTCGACCGGGACATCGCCAGGGTCCGGCCGGGCTCCGTCGCGGAGCTGGTTCGCCGCGCGGCGGACGCCGAGGCCGAGGCGATCGTCGTCAGCTGCACGAACCTCCCCACCATCGACGTGCTGCCGGGACTCGAGACTGAGCTCGACCGGCCGGTGGTGTCGGCGAACCTCGCGACGGCCTGGGCGGCGCTGCGTGCCGCCGGCATTCCCGCGGACGAGCGACCCGAGCGGCTGTTTCTCGCCTGATGGCCCGCCACATCGAGATCAAGCTCGAGAAGCGTGGCGTGAGGAGCATCGCGCGCATGCTCGACGACGCCGCGCCGCGAACATGCGCCGCCGTTTGGGACGCGCTGCCTCTGAGCACGCAGGCCTTTCACGGCAAGTACGCCCGCAACGAGGTCTACCAGCTCGTGCCGGGGTTCGCCGATCCCGAGCCCGGGCCCGAGAACACGACGGTCACGCCCATCCCCGGTGACGTCGTCTACTTCAGCTTCGCGGCCGCGGAGCTGCGAACGCCGTCGCATGGATATAGAGCCGGCGAGGCGCCCTCGGACGTCGCCCGGATCGTCGATCTCGCCTACTTCTACGAGCGCAACAACCTCCTGCTCAACCCCGACTCCGGCTTCGTGCCCGGCAACGTCTTCGCCACGATCACCGACGGGCTCGCCGACATCGCCGCGGCCTCCCAGGACCTCTGGCTGCGCGGCGTCGAGGGCGAGCGCCTCACGTTCAGCCGGTTGGACGAGTCCCGATGACCGTCGGGATCCTGTACCCGGGGCACGCCGCGGAGCGGGACTATTCCCTGCTCAACGAGCTCCTCGATGAACCGCTGTTTCGCGTGGTGCACACGTCGATCGGCGAGGACGCGCACCGCGAGTACGCGCTCCTGGACATGGGCTCCCCCGAGCGCCTACGAGCGGGTGCGCGCGAGCTTCGTGAGCTCGGCGTCGCGGCAGCGATGTGGGCCTGCACCAGCGGCAGCTTCATCTACGGCTGGGATGGCGCCCGGCGCCAGGTCGCCGAGCTGGAGGAGCTCCTCGGGGCGCCGGTGTCCAGCACCTCGCTGGCCTTCGTGCGGGCGATCCGGGCACTCGGGGCCGAGCGCGTGGCGGTGGCGGCCACCTATCCCGAGGACATCAGCCGCCGCTTCGAGCAGTTCCTCGCGGACGCCGGATTGCGGTCGGTACGCCTGTCGAGCGGCGGGATCGTCACGGCGGCCGAGGTCGGCCGGCTCGGCGGCGCGGCGGTGGCCGAGCTGGCGGGTGCCGGCGACCATGCCGAGGCCGAGGTCCTGCTCGTCCCGGACACGGCGATGCACACGATCGCCGTCGTGCCGGAGCTCGAGGCGACTGCCGGCAAGCCAGTGCTGACGGCCAACCAGGTGACCGCGTGGGAGGGGCTTCGCCTTGCCGGACGCGAGGCCGTCGCCGCTCGCGAAGCCGCGGCAGGCCGCCTCGGCGCCCTCTTCGCGGGCATGCCCACCGGGTGACAGGTCCCGGCGCACGGGACCTCCTGCGCTGCTTCTCGCGGCGTGAGCTCTCCCCGGTCGAGGCCGCCGAGTCCTGCCTTGCGACGATCGGCGAGCGTGACCCGAGGTTCGCCGCCTTCAGCTTCACCGACCCCGAAGCCACGCTGGCCGCCGCCCGCGAGAGCGAGGCGCGCTGGATCGGTTGCACGCCGGCCGGCATGCTCGACGGCGTCCCCGTCGCGGTCAAGGACGTCTTCCTCACGGCCGGATGGCCGACGCTGCGCGGGTTCCCCGTAGCGCCGGCCGGCGCCGTGTGGGACGTCGACGCGCCGGCGGTGGCCGCGCTGCGCCGTCACGGCGCCGTGCTCGTGGGCAAGACGGCGATGCCCCAGCTCGGCTGGAAGGGGGTGACCGACGGACCGGGGACTTCGCCCACCCGCAACCCGCGGGATCCGGAGCGCACGGCCGGCGGCTCGAGCGGCGGAAGCGCGGCGGCGCTGGCGCTCGGCATGGCGCCGCTGGCCCTCGGTACCGACGGCGGAGGGTCGATCCGCATCCCCGCGGCATTCTGCGGCGTCGTGGGGCTCAAGCCGACATTCGGCCGCGTCCCGCAGTGGCCGCCCAGCCCGTTCGGCCTGCTCTCGCACGCGGGTCCGATGGCGCGCAGTGCGGCGGACGCGGCGCTGCTGCTCGACGTCCTCTCCGAGCCCGATTCGCGCGAGTGGGCCTCGCTGCCGCCGCTGGGCAGCCGCTACGGGGATGCCCTCGACGGAGGCGTGGAGGGACTTCGCATCGCGTTCAGCCCCGACCTCGGCTACGTCGACGTGGACGCGGACGTTGCCGCCGCCGCGGCCGCCGCGGCGGCGGCATTCGAGGCGCTGGGCGGCCACGTCGAGCAGGTACACCCTGGCTTCGCCGACCCGCGCGAGACCTTCGACGTGCTGTGGAGCGCCGGGGCGGCGGCCGGAGTCGCGCGCCTACCTGCGGAGCAGGGTGAGACGCTCGACCCTGGGCTTGCCGCGAGCGCCGAGCGCGGCGCCTCTCTTTCGGCGACGGACCTGCTCCACGCGGAGGCCAGCCGGGCCGCCCTCGGCGCCGCGATGGGGAGCTTCCACGCCCGGTGGGACCTGCTGCTCACCCCAACGGTGCCGATCGTCGCATTCCCCGCCGGCCGGGAGGCGCCCGCCGGCAGCGACGACCCCCACTGGCCGGGCTGGACCCCGTTCACCTACCCGTTCAACCTCACCCAGCAGCCGGCGGCGACCGTGCCGTGCGGCTGGACCGCCGCTGGACTTCCCATCGGGCTCCAGATCGTGGGTCCCCGCCACGGCGAGGCCCTGGTGCTGCGGGCCGCGCATGCCTACGAGACGGCTGCCGGGAGCCCCGGCTAGGCCGCCACGATCCGCACCCGGTCAGGCCGCCACGATTCGCACCCGGTTGCCCCAGGGGTCGCTCGCGGCCAGGCCGCCGTCCTCGGCCACCGCGGTGAACCCAGCCCGCTCGAGCCGGTCGCCGACCTCCGCCACCTGCGCGTCGTCCTCCAGGAGCAGCGTCCAGTGGCGCATGCCCACCGCGTCATCCGGCGCCGGCGGCACGCCGGTGCCGCGCCAGGTGTTCAGGCCGAGGTGGTGGTGATAGCCGCCCGCCGCCACGAAGGCCGCGCTCGGGAAGCGGGTCATGACCTCGAACCCGATCGCGTCGCGCCAGAAGGCAAGCGCTCCGTCGACGTCGCCCACGTGCAGGTGCACATGCCCTAGCACCAGCTCGGGCGCGGCCCTCGCCCGCGGCTCCTCGTCCGCCACGGAGGCGAGCAGGCCCTCCAGGTCGAGCGGAG
>JBOGXS010000382.1:0-7469 GCA_050693815.1 Thermoleophilaceae bacterium
GGCCAGCACGCGCCGCCCCGCGAGCAGCCGTCCGCCCGGGCGCCCCGACAGGCGGTCCTCGAAGGCCTCCTCGAGGCCGTTCTGCCCGACCGGGGTGTCCGGCGGGAAGCCGCGCGCGTAGAGCGCCCGGCGCTCCGCCGGCGTCTCCTCGGGCTGGAGCGTCCCCGCGATGGAGCCGGCGATCGCGTCGAGCGGCGAGCTGCGGGCATTCGCCGGTCCCTCGGCGAGCACCTCGCCGCCGCGGGAGAGCAGGGTGGCGCGGCGCGGCACCTCGCTGTCGCGGGTCAGTGCCTCGCCCGGTCGCAGCCCGGGGAAGGCGACCAGGGGCCCCCAGGTCACCGCCTCGTCGCTCACGGGGAGTCGCAGCGGAGCGCGCACCGTGCCGAACACGCGCGTGTCCACCGCGATCGGGATCGTGACGATCCCGCCCTCCCCGCCCTCCGGATCGCCGCTCGAGATCCCGCGCGCGGTGGCGGTGGCGGCGGCGTCGCGGTACGCCGCCCGGAGCTCGCGCAGCGAGTGGGCCCGGCGCGACGCGTCGTCCAGCAGGGCGTACATCGCGCGGTGGTCGCGCCGCTCCCAGGCTTCGACGAACTCGCTCGCGGTGCGCTCGGCCCCGGACCGGGCCTGCGCTCCCACCGCCGCGCCCGCGGCCGCGGCCAGCAGGGCGAGCCCGCTTAGCGCCGGGAGCGCGCGGTGGGTGAGGCGCCGCCGCCGCTCCGAGGACAGGACACTAGGCTGCCTCGCGCTCGTGCCCGCCCGGGATCGGATCATGTGACTGCCCTGGACTGGATCATCGTCGCGTTCACCGGGGTGATGGCCGTCTGGGGATACGCCCAGGGGCTGATCGTAGGGGCGCTGTCGCTGGCCGGATTCGCGGCGGGCGCGCTGCTCGGCTCGCGGGTGGGGCCGCTGCTCCTCGAGGAGGGCTCGCGGTCGCCGTACGCGCCGCTGTTCGCGCTCGTCGGGGCGCTGCTGATCGGCGGCGTGCTCGCCTCGGGCCTCGAGCTGCTCGGCTTCCACCTGCGCCATCGGATGGGGGAGCGGCTCGGGCTGCTCGACGGCCTGGGGGGCGCGGTGCTCGTCGCTTGTCTCGGCCTCGGTCTGGTGTGGATCGGCGGCGCGGTGGCTCTGCACACCCCGGGTGCCCGCGACCTGCGCGAGCCAATCCAGCGCTCGGCCATCATGCAGGAGCTGAACGAGCGCCTCCCGCCCTCGGGGCCGATCCTGCGGGCGCTGGCGCGCTTCGATCCCTTCCCGCGGATCGACGGCCCCCAGCCGGACGTCCGCCCGCCGAGCTCGCGCATCGCCCGCGATCGCGACGTGCGCCGGGCCGGTGACAGCGTCGTGCGTGTGCTGGGCACGGCCTGCGGCCTCGGTGTGCAGGGCAGCGGCTGGGTGGCCCGCGACGACGTGGTGGTCACCAACGCCCACGTTGTCGCCGGCCAGGACGACACCACGGTGCAGCTGGGCGGCGAGGGACCGCGGATCGACACGCAGCCGATCTGGTACGACGCCCGCAACGACCTGGCGGTGCTGCGCGCGCCGGGCCTCCCGGACGTGCCCGGCCTGCCCCTGAACGAGGGGGCCGACCGGGGCACGTCGGCGGCGATCATGGGCTTCCCCGAGGACGGCCCCTACGACGTTCAGCCCGGCCGGCTCGGCCAGACCTCGACCGTGGTCACGCAGGACGCCTACGGCCGCGGGCCGGTGCGGCGCACGATCACCTCGCTGCGCGGCCTGGTCCGCTCCGGCAACTCGGGCGGACCGATGGTCGACGGCCGCGGCCGCGTGGTCACCACGATCTTCGCCGCCACCGTCTCGGACGGCGGCCGCAGCGGCTTCGGGGTGCCCGTGTCGATCGTCCGCGACGCCCTGTCCCGAGCCGGCGATCCCGTGGACACCGGCCCCTGCGCCCGCTAGCTCCCGAGCGCATCCACGACGGCGTCGATGTCCGCCGAGCGGGCCGCGATCAGCTCTTCCGCGTGCCGGCGCAGCTCGCGCAGGTTCTCGGGGCTGGCGTCGTCGAGGTCGTCGCTGGCGCGGGTGAGCTCGACCTGCAGGCGCCAGTAGCGCCCCTCTCCGAGGGCATGGCGCAGCTGGTAGTCGACCGCGTCCGAGATGCCGTCGAAGACGACGTCCAGGATCGGGCGCGCCCACTCGACGAGGCCCCAGTCCTCGATGTCGGCGAAGCTGCGCCTGCGGGTGCGCTCTCCCGTGCCGAGCGAGAGCAGCACCACCTCGGCGCTCGGGTGGAAGCGAAGCACCTCGGCGAATGCCGACATCGCCGGGTTGACCGCGAAGACGCCGCCGTCCACGAGCGCTCGCTCGCCCGCGGGCAGGGGCTCGAAGTAGGTCGGCGCGGCGGCGGTGGCGCGGGCCACCACGGACAGCGCGAAGTCCTCCTGGGGCCGCTCGCGCGCCCGGGTGCTCTTGAAGAAGTAGGGGCCCGGCTCGCTCATGTCGTAGGCGGGCACGAGCAGGTCCGGCGTGGCCTCGGCCAGTCGCTTGTCGGACAGGAACCGCTCCAGGGCGCGCTCGAGGGCGGCGGCGTCGTACTTCTCGTCGAGCAGCCCCTCCGCGCTTCGGATGCGCTGCCATACGGAGCGGTCGAAGATGTCCGGCCCCTCCTCCTCGTAGAGGCCCACCAGCTCCTGCGCGGGCAGGGGGTCGGGCGCGCAGAGCGCGCAGGCGAGGATGCCGCCGGTCGAGGTCCCGGCGATCAGGTCGAACAGCTCGAAGACCTGCCGGTCGGCGCGCCGCTCGAGCTCGGCCAGCACGAGCGCCGGGATCAGGCCCCGGATCCCGCCCCCGTCGATTGCAAGGACCCGCACACGGCGAAACTACCGTTCGCCGGCCGGGTTTGTCGCTAGAACTCGCATGGTGCGTGCCGCCCTCCTCACCCTGGTCGCCTGCCTCGCCGCGGGTGCTCTCGCCCTCGCGCAGGAGCCCCCGCCCGGCAGCCCGCCCGACCGCACGCCGGTGGACGAGAACCCCTGCATCGGCCCGGAGGCGAAGCGCCTGCGCTGCCCCGACCTCGTGATGCGCCGTCCCTACGGCATGTACACCGACCGCCTCACCAAGCGCGGACACACCGTGCTGCGCGCCGGCAACGTGATCGACTCCGTGGGAGCCGGGCCGGCCGAGCTGCACGGCGTGCGCACCTCGCGCCGCTTCATGCGCGCCCGCCAGCGGATCTACCTGCGCCGCGGCGGGCGGATCGCGGTCCGCACCGGGGCACGCCTTCAGTTCAAGTTCGCCCACCAGCAGCGCTACTGGTGGAAGTTCTACGACGCCGCGCGCTTCGAGCTGTGGCGGGTCGACTCCCGCGGGCGCCGCACCCGGCGGGTGCGCACCGGTCCCAAGGTGGCCTACTGCCTGCGTGACCTGAGCCGCACCCGCCCGCGCCTGCGGCGCTCCCCGCGCCGCCGCGTCTATCCCGAGTGCAGCACGAGGTCGAGGGCCCGGCGCGAGACGATCGGCACCTCTGTCGGCTGGGCCGACATCTACCCGCCCGCCTACCCGGAGCAGTGGATCGACGTGACCGGGCTGCGCGGCTGCTTCGCCTACGTCCACATCGCCGACCCGGAGAACGGGATCTACGAGTCGAACGAGGACAACAACGAGGCGCAGGTGATCGTGCGCCTTCCCTTCCGGCGCAGCGCGGAGCGCCGGGGCTGCCGGGGCCGGGATCGCGGCCGCCCCTATCGCGATCGGCCGGTGCCCTACTGAGCGTCCAGGCCGCCCGTCGCCTGCCTCAACGGAGGGAAGCGGGAGGCCGATTCGTGGGACATGCCGAAGTTTCGGTGCACGGCGTGCGGGCGCCGGGTCGAGAGTCCGGTGGTGATCGGTGCGGGGGACTGCCCGCACTGCGGTGGGGACGTGGTGTTCGACCTGCACGGGGAGGCGGTCGAGGAACCTCCGCGGCGCCGCCCGGGGGCGCTGCGCCGGCTGGCTACGGCTTTGCGCGCTCTCCGCCGGTAGAAGGGCATGCGATCCCAGCGGCTCAGCCTGGCTGGCGAAGTTCAGCCTGCTCACCCTGCTCTGCGTGTGCGCTGGAGGTGGCGCTCTTCCTGGTGCTGAAGGGCGACATCCGCGAGCGGGCGCTCGAGGACGCCCGCGAGCAGGCCCGGTACATGGCGGTGGCCGTGGCAGTCGACCTGCTCACCGAGGAGGAGCTTGGTGGCTTGCAATCCGCCAATCTTTACTCCTATGCCGGTGGTGATCCAGTTAACAACTGGGATCCGCTTGGCACCCGTTACTTGTTGAGAAGTCTTGCTCGTTGCTTGCCCCCGAGCACTGGCCGACTTGGCCGGCTTGGCACTCGCCTTAGGTGTCCGTCCACGCCGCCGTGCATCGACCACGAGCCAACGCTGCAGGTTCTTGAGCCGACGGCTATCAGTGCTTGGTGGTAAGCCCATACGGAAGGTACGCCGCCAGAGCGTCATCGACGCATACGTTCGGGGCAGAGAGGCGTGCATCCGACTTTCAGGGGGCGGCTTTCCACTTGAACTACGCGGCGGCAACTGGAGAGTGGCCGGTCTTTGGCCTCTTCTGCAAGCGGACGACGACCTGACGGTGGGCGGTGGGATAAGGCCCGTCGGCCACGGATGTTGAGGCATGAAGCCAACGCTCGTGGGTAGAACAGCCACATGAGGAGTCCCGCGTGAAGAACGAGTATCCCGCCTCGTCGCGACGAGACGATGCGCCGACTCCATGGGACAGCCGATGGTGGTTCGCGAGAACCACGCCGTTCGACTCTCGCAGCATGCGGATTGCTCGATCGTTGGTTGCGATTTCGGCGGCCGTGGGCGTCATTCTGATTGCCGATCTCCTTTTTACCGGCGCGGTCGTTGGCCTAGTGGGGGTTGCCGCGATGGTCCTTGCACTCGCCTTCTGCCGCTTCTAGAACGCCGTCGCGTTCACCGAACCGCTCACCGGGTTCTAGCTACCCGGATCGTGCGGTAGATCGGTAGGGCGCCCAACGATGACGTCCTCCCTGCCGCTCAGCATGGGGGTTGCGAGACGCCCCTGCGAGTGGAGGGAGGACATCTTTGAGGGTGAAGGTAACAGCGGGTTCGGCGCGAGTCGAGGTGCGGCGCTCGAGTCAGGAGATGACCGCCCACGCGGGGCTGGTGCTGGCGCGCGAGCTGGCGGCCAAGCTGGGCGTCTTTGAGCTGCTCGACCGCATCCACGGTGAAGCGCCGCCGGCGCGGTTTCTCGCCGGCTCAGGCAGCCACGGCGATCGTGGAGACGCTGGCCGCGGGCGGGGACTGTCTCGAGGATTCGAAGCTGTTGCGCGGCGATCGGGCCCAGGAGCGGTTGCGCGGGCACGCCCTGCCCGAAGCGACGACGCTGGGGCGCTTTTTGGACCGCTTCAACATCGGTCACATCGCCCAGCTCAACCTGGCGCTCGACGCATTCTTCGAGCGCGTCCACCCGCTGGTCGCGCGCGGCGAGGAGGTCACGCTCGAAATCGACGCCAGCCTGATCGAGACCCATGGGCCGGAAGGCTCGCGCCAAGAGGCGCGCGGCAGCTACGCCGGCAAGCTCTGCTGGCACCCACTGTTCTGCTTCGTCTCAGAGACGGGCAGTGGCTGGGGGCGAAGCTGCGGTCGGGCACGGCGCACGCCCAGTCCGGCGCGCTCGCCTTTCTCGATGGCTGCCTAGGCCGGCTGCCCGACGGCGTGCGCGTCTTGCTGCGCGCCGAAGAGGGCTTCTGGGGCAACCCAGTGCTGTCGGGACTCGAAGAGCGGGAGATCACCTACGCGGTCGGCGCGCCGCTGATCGCCTCGGTCAAGCAGCGCATCAGTGCGGTCGCGGCGGCCACTGCGACGGCAGCGAGCGCAGCGGGGAGTTCTCCGGCGTGGTGGGGACCGTGGACATCGCCGCGCTGAAGCGCCGCTTTCCGCCAAGCGCAGGAGACTTCACCGGACGCGAGCCGGGCGCGATCGGGCAGAGCTCCAACGGCCGCCCAACTCCGATCCCTACGGCTTCACGCTGCGGCTGCGGGTGGAGGCGCCCGGCGCCGGCACCACGCTCCGCGGCGAGGATCGCCGCAACCTCTTCCTGCACCGCGACGTTCCTGACCGGCCCGAGCGTGGCCGACCTCGACGGCGCCCCCGGTGAGGAGCTGATCGGCGGCACCGCTTCGCAGGACCTCTACGCGCTGCGCGCCCACGGGCGACCGCTCTCGGGGGCCTGGCCCAAGCTGACCTCGGACTGGATGGTGGCGAACCCCCTGGTGGGCTCCTTCGGCGGCTCCGAGAACAAGGTTGTGGTGGCCCTGACGCGCTCGGGCACGATGCTCGCCTACCGCACGGAGGCGCCCGCCTGCTCGCCCTCGTCCTGGCCGCGCTTCCACCACGACGAGGCCAACTCGGGCGACCTGCGCCGCGACGCCACGACGCCCGGCCGGCCGACCGGCCTGCGCGTCGAGGGCGGCACGCTGCGCTTCGCCTCGCCCGGCGACGACCTGCTCTGCGGGCGCCCCGCCGCCTATGAGATCTCGACCGGCGGCGGAGGGTTCCGCCGCGCCGGGGACGCCGAGCCGGTCGAAGGCGGCGAGACCGCCTCGATCCGGCTGCCCGGCCGGCCCCGCGAGGTGAGCGTGCGCGCCGTGGACGAGCAGGGCAACGTGGGCCGGGCGGCCTCCCTGAGCCTCCGCTAGCCGCCCGGCCGCGTTCGGCTTTGGGGTGGGGCGCCTTTTAGGTTCATCTCAACCCATAACGCGCCCCACCCCCTCGGTCAGCGCCCCAGGTGGATCCCCACCGCCCGCGGGGCGGCGCAGATCGCGCGCGTCAGCGGGCCCGCCCGGCGGCCTCGCTCCTCGGCCGCCTCGCGGCGGATCAGCGCCGAGCGGACCAGCGAGCCGCCCACCCAGGCCAGCGGCTCCGGCGGGACGCGGGCGCCCGGGCCCGACTCGACGATCGGCAGGCGCGTGTGGTCGTCGCGGCGGTCGAGCGCCAGCGAGGCGAGCGTGCGGCCGGCCAGCCGGGAGGGGCCCACGCCGTTGCCGGTGTAGCCGAAGGCGAAGTGGACCGGCGCCCCCGGCAGCGTGCCGATCTGGGGGATGTGGCTGGGGGACACGTCGATCGGGCCGCCCCAGGCGTGGGCGATGCGGCGTCCGCCGAGCGCGGGGAAGAGGCGAACGAGGGCGGCGCGGGCCGCCGCGGCCACGTCGCGGTCGACCTCGACGCGCTCGTTCAGCCGCGCGCCGTACGCGAGCCGGCCGCCGCCCCAGCCCAGCAGGATGCGCCCGTCGCGCGTGGTGCGGAAGTAGTGCACGAGCGTCCGCCCGTCGGTGATGCACTCGCCGCCGGTCCAGCCGAGCGCCTCGATCACGTCGGGCACGGGCTCCGTCAGCACGATGTGGGAGGAGGTCACGGCGAGCCGCGAGCGCAGCTCGGGCAGGGCGCGCGCAGCGGGGCCCACCGCGAGCACGGCGGCGCCCGCTCGGACGCGACCAC
>JBOGXS010000383.1:0-4758 GCA_050693815.1 Thermoleophilaceae bacterium
CGAGGCCCTGCGGGAGCTTGCCGAACGGAAGCTCCCCGATGTCAAGGCGCTGATCGAGCGCGCACAGACGATGAAGGGGTGGCTGGAGCTCGCGGCGGAGTGCCGCTGCGCCTCGTTGGACATCTGCGACCTGTTCGCCTCCAGCGTTCCGGACTCGGGGGCCGTTGGCTCCAGCGCTCAGGCGTAACGCCTGTCCTCCTTACGCAACCAGCCAGATCGGGGCGAGTGCCGCCTTCGCGTGGACGATCAGGCGAAGCGGCGCCCGCAATCACAGTCGCTGCTCGCGATTTCGACCGCCGCTCGGGTCGATGGAGAATCCGACCGCCGGCAAGTGGGTCGGCGTGCCGCAAGCGGATCCATCACCGGAACACTGACCAGTGTGAGCGGCTCGGTCGGGACACGCACGCATCCACCGTCAAGCAGCGCAGCGCCGGTGACGCCGTGCGTTTCACGTGTAGTAGCCGTCGATCGGAACGCGGGCCTCGGCGAACAGGGCGGGGCCCTCGTAAGCGACCTGCGCCGCGTCCGGGCTGGCGGCATCAGCCGGTTTCAGCTCTTGCAGCTGCTCGCCGGTGAGCGCGAAGACGACGCGGCCCAGTCCGGAACGCGCGATCGCGCCCGTGCACATCGGGCACGGCTGGCAGCTGGTGTACATCGTCGTCTGCCGCGCCGCGCCGCGTCGGCGTCGAGCTGGCGAGCCGCCCAGCGGGCGAGCTTGAGCTCGGGATGGGCCGTGATGTCCTGCTCGGTCACGACCGTGTTGCGGTCCTCGGCCAGCACGGCGCCCGTGGGTCCCACGAGCAGCGACCCGTACGGCATATCGCCCGCGGCGCGCGCCGCGGCCGCGAGCTCGATGGCCCTGCGCAGGTGGCGTTCGTCGCTGCTCGGTCATCGGTGCCTCCGTTGATCGTGTTCGGTACGCGCTCAAAGGGTGAGCGCGCCCTCCGCGACGACGACGCTCGGCCCGCTGATCCGGACGCGCTCGCCGCTCACCTGCACTTGGATCCGGCTCGGACGTCCGATGGCATGGCCCTGCTCGACGAGCACGGGCGCGCCGTCGGGCACGACGCTCTGGGCGACGAGGCGGCTGACGAGCGGGCCGGCGGCGCTGCCGGTCGCGGGATCCTCCCAGATGCCGACCGTGGGGTTGAAGAACCGGGCGTGCGCGACCGCGGCCGGGTCGACGGGATCCAGGCAGTACAGGTAGCAACCCTGACCGCCGACATGCGCGAGGACGGCCGCCAGCCGTGGCGCATCGGGCCGCGCGCGCTCGACGACCGCGCGATCGCGCGCGGGGACCAGGAGGTGCGCCGCGCCGGTCGAGACGACCTGCGCCGGCATGTCCTCGAGCAGGTCAGCGCCGCCTCGCTCGAACCCGAGCGCCCCCGCGAGCTCGTCACGATCGGTCACGGTGCGCCCGAGCTCCGGCGGCGCCTGTTCGATCACGACCGCCTCGGGGCGTCCGTTCCGGCCGCTCACCTCCACGGGCAGGACACGATCGCCGATCTGCTGTGCGAGCGCCGCCCGGCCCTCGGCGTCGAGCTCGATCCGCCCGGCCGTGGCGAGCCACCACCACGCGCCGAGCACGTTGTGACCGGGGCCGACGACCTCGGCGCCGGCCGGCGTGAACGAGCGCAGCCGCCAGGTCGCTCCGGGCATCGTCGGGGGCAGCACGAACGTCGTCTCGGACTGGTTGAACTCACGCGCGACGGCTCGCATCACCGGTTCTTCCAGCCGTTCGGCATCGGCGACGACGGCGAGAGGGTTGCCGGTCAGCGGCGTGTCGGCGAAGACGTCGACGAGGGCGAAGGGGACGGATGTGGTCATCTGGTGCCGTCCTCCAAGCGTCCGGTTTGCTCGACCGCGAGGGTGTTGCCGTCGGGGTCCCTGAACCAGGCGACTCGGCCGTCGCCGAAGTCGTGGATGCCGCGCGTGACGGTGTTGAGGGCGGGATCGTCGTAGCGCTCGAACGTCACGCCGCTGGATCTGAGCTCATCGACGACTCGCTCGAGGTCGGCCACGTACCACGTGGCGAGCGTCGCGGTCGTCATGCCGACGTGAGCGGGAGACGCATACACATGCAGCGAGGTGTCGCCGCCGCACGCGTAGATCCGGCTCTCGTCAGGCTGATCCCCTCGCGCGCGGAGCCCGAGCTTCCCCTCGTAGAACTCCGCGGCCGCGGCCAGGTCGGAGACCGCGATCGACGTCCTCACCCTGTACTCACTCAAGCTCACGTGCGCGCCTCCTCGGTGGTAGTCAACAGGGCCTGCCGTGCGCCGGCGCTCGGTCGGGCTCGAGCCACGCTTCCTCGTCGAGCTCGGAGCCCGTCCGCACGCGCCAGAGCAGCGCCACGGCCAGGACGGCCGCGCCGATCGCGACCGCCGCGCTGATGGTGGCGGCCAGCTGCGGTGCCTGGGTGACCGCCTCGCGGGCCGTGTCCACCAGCTCGGAGCCAAGGGGTCCGGGAGCTCGTTACCAGCGTCTGCAGCAGGCGTGGACCACCGATAACCGCGCCCCATAGTCCCGGGCCCTCGTCGAGTACCGCAGCGGGATCGGTCATTGAGTCGAGACGGCGGCACCGCTGGACAGGGTCCGTCGGTCGCTGCGGTCGTCCGGCCCCTCGACGAGGGATCTAGGACACGTGCACCAGGTCGGGCGAGGCCGTTTCGTACTGCGGCCGGCCGGTGGGCCGGTAGACCTGGATCGTCACCCCCTTCGGCGTGGACCGCGATTCCACCAGGTCGAGCGCTGCGTCTGGGCCGGTGTCGGGGAACAGCCGCGTCCCCTGGCCGATGACCACGGGGCAGACGAACAGGGCGATCTCGTCGACGAGATCGTTGTCGAGCAGCCACCGGATCAGGGCGCCGCTGCCGTGCACCTGCAGCTCACCAGCCGGCTTGGCTTTCAGTTCGCGGATGGCCGCCGCGAGGTCACCGGAGAGGACGGTCGTGTCTGCCCAGCGCGCGTCGGTGAGTGTGGTCGATGCCACGTACTTCGGTCGCGTGTTCAACGCGTCGTAGACGGGGTTGTCGCCCGGATCTTCCATTGCTCCCCAGGAGCCGGCAAAGATCTCGTAGGTCCGCCGGCCGAACAGGAAGGCGTCGGCGCGCTCGTAGACCTGGTACAGAACCGTCCCGGCCTCGTTGTCGAAGAGCGGCATGGCCCATCCGCCGCGCTCGAATCCGCCGCTGCGGTCCTCATCCGAGCCGCCGAGTCCCTGCATCACTCCGTCGACGGAGACCATCGTGGTGGTAGTGAGCTTCATGGTTGCGGTTCCCTTCTCGTTGGTGTGGTCGTCGTTCGGTCGCACCGGGCCGCACCGATCTCACCGGTCGTGGCCCGGTCCGTGCTGCAGGTTGCGCTGCTCGATCAGCAGCGTGTTGGCGCGCACATGCCGCACCTCGAGGGCCAAGACCTCCTCGGGTATGCGCAGCCCCTGGTAGGCGACCAGGGGACACGATCGTGGCTGCATACAGCTTGTCCCGCTCGATCAGCCAGGCGCGGATCGCTTCGACCTGCGCGGGCGCGAGGCAGACCACGGCGCGCTCCCGCTTGCCCGACGGCTTCTCCACCGCCTTGACCGGGTTCGACTCGATCCAGCGCCAGCGGATGGCCTGCTTGAACATCGCCTGGAGCACCACCATCGAGACCCGCACCGCGTGCCGGCCCACGCCGGCGCTCTCGAGCTGAGCGCGGAAGTGGGCCATGACCTCGGGCGTCACCTCGCCGACTCGGTAATCGCCGAGGCGCGGGACCACGTGCTTCGCCAGGATCGGCCCGTAGCCGTCCAAGGTCAGCTCGGCGAGGTTCGGGACCGTGTGCCGGCGTCGATCTGACCCTGGTCGTCGGCTCCCGGCGGCCGGCGCAACTCTCGCAGGATGCTCCAGGCGATGCGGGCAGCCTCGCGACGGCGCTCATCGAGATCACGCGACTCCTCGTTCTTGGCCTTGTACTGCATCGACACCAACTCCACGAAGAACTCCGGGCTGTCGGCAAGCTCGACGAAGATCGCTTTGGCCCGGCGCTGATGGCTGAGCAGCGGCTCGTAGGCGAATTCGAGCCGCGCGAGCGTGGCGCGTTCCGTGCCAAGCCGCTCGAGCCGATCGAGAAGTTCGCCGACCTCGTAGGCGATCGAGCCCCCGTGCGCTGCGTCGCGCGGATCCTCCTGCAGCGCTGCCCGGAGCACCCGGCCGATCAGCTCCGCGTCTGGCTGCCACCGGTCTTCTTCGTCTGGGCGCTCGTGGCAGTAAATGCCCAGCAGGTGGACGGCACCCCAGGCGCGGCCGGCGGCGACCAGCCGCTCAGCGAGGGCTTCGGCGTCCACGTCCCCCGCGAAGGGCTCGACGCTCGCCCAGTAGCGGCCCTGCGCCGCGCCACTCGCTGCGTCGACCAGTTCCGATGTAGCGGCGGTCGCCGGCAGAGCGAGCAGGAAGCGCAACCGGGCCTCCTCGGGCCACGCGGGTAGCTGCTCCGCATGGTCACACCCTGGACGCCGGGCGTTTGCGTCAGCACTCGGCGAATGAGCCGTGGGATAACGCCTTGACCCTCGATGTAGTCGGAAGCGTGCTCCAGGTGCGTGGCGGTGATCAGCTCCGGGTTCAGCATGGCAGGGTTTCTTTAGTCGGTCTCTACGACTAAGATAGTCGCATGAGCAGTATAAGCGACTGGTTTCCCGCAGGGCCTCCCATACGCGAGGAGCAGCAGGTTGGGCGGCTGCCGTTCATCGAGGGACTCGAGCAGCGGATGCTCGATGCGGAC
>JBOGXS010000384.1:0-10499 GCA_050693815.1 Thermoleophilaceae bacterium
GTTGGCCGCCTCGAGCGTCTGGCCCGCCACCTCGCAGAAGTGGATCTCCTTGAGGATGGGGTGGGGGGAGGGGTTGATGCGGCTCCCCACCGGGATGCGCGCGGTCTCGCCGCCCCCGAAGCCGGCGCGGACGCCGAGGCGGAACGCATACCGGTTCCCCGCGGTGCGCTCGAAGGCGATCGGAACGGGCTCGTGCTCGCCGCGGTCGGCGACGACCCCCCGTACCCAGCTGGCGAGGCCCACGAGGGGCAGGCGACCGGCCAGGCGTCCTCGGGGGCGCGGGGGCGCGAGCCCCCGCACTAGTACCCCCAGCCCACGGGCGCCTCGTGCCGAACCGTCTCCTCGCCGCGCTCACCGGTGCGGATCCGCACCGACTGCTCGACCGCATAGACGAACACGCGACCGTCGCCGATCTCGCCGGTATAGGCGGCGCCGACGATGGCGTCCACCGCCTGGTCGACCACCTCCGCCGACACGACCGACTCGACCTTGAGCTTCGGCAGCAGCGAGATGTTGGCCCGCGAGCCGCGGTACTGCTCCGTGTAGCCCTTCTGGCGCCCGCAGCCCATCACCTCGGACACGGTGAGCCCGGACACGCCCAGCTCGTCGAGCGCGTCCTGCACCTCCTGGAGGCGCTCGGGACGGATGATGGCCTCGATCTTCTTCATCGCTCAGCTCTCCTGGGTCCTGGTGCTCAGGCCGAGCGGGACCGGTCTCGGGGTCGGGCGCTGCGCGGGCGCCGCGGGCTGGTGGTACTCGGAGCCGGGCACCGGCATGAACTGCTCGGGGTAGCCCCACATGCCGTGCTCGACGAGGTCGAGCCCGTAGCGCTCCTCCTCGGGCTTCACCCTCAGCCCGTAGGTGGCCTTGATCAGGAAGAAGACTAGGAAGCTGACGCAGAACACCGCGCTGAACGCGGCGGCCACCCCGAGGGCCTGGGCGCCGAGCTGCCCGACCGCGCCCGTGTAGAACAGCCCGCCCTCTCCGATCGCGTTGTACTCGGCCAGGCGCGGGGCGGTGAACAGGCCGCAGGCGATCGTGCCCCACACGCCGGCCACGCCGTGCGCCGAGAGGGCCCCGATCGGGTCGTCGAGCACCTTGTCGATGGCGATGATGCTGACCACCACGAGCACGCCGGCCACCAGCCCGATCGGCAGCGCGGCCCAGTACTCCACGTAGCCCGAGCCCGCGGTGATGCCCACCAGCCCGGCGATCACGCCGTTGCCGGTCATGCCGATGTCGAAGGTCCGCGTGAGCAGCCAGCTCGTGGCCATGGCGCCCAGCACGCCGCCGGCGGCGCCGATCACGGTCACGATCGCCACCTCGGCGAAGCGCCCGTCGGCCACGCCGAGCGTGGAGCCGGCGTTGAAGCCGAACCAGCCCACGAACAGGATCAGCACGCCGAGCCCCACGAGCGGCATGGAGTGGCCCGGGATCACGTTCGGCTTGCCGTCGCGGCCGTACTTGCCCTGGCGCGGGCCGAGCAGGAGCAGGGCGGCCAGTGCCCCGGTGGCGCCGATCAGGTGGATCACCGTGGAGCCGGCGAAGTCCTGCATGCCGAAGTTCACCTGCAGCCAGCCGCCGCCGAAGATCCAGTGGCTGATGATCGGGTAGATAAGGGCGCTGAAGATGACCGCGTAGATCAGGTAGGCGCCGAACTTGATCCGCTCGAGCGTGGTGCCCCACACGATCGCCAGGGAGACCGCGCAGAACGCGAACTGGAAGAAGAACTTGGCCGGCACCGCGGCGCTCGAGAACTCCAGCGCCGGGAACGCCGACTGGGCGGCCGTGCCGAGGAACGTGCCCTCGGTCCCCGCGAACCAGCCCGCCCCGCCGAAGGCGAGCGCGAACCCGACGGCCCAGTAGCAGAGCCCGGCGATCGAGAGGTTGGCGATCACCTTCGCCACGACCGTGCCCGCGTTCTTCATGCGCGAGAACCCGACCTCCAGCAGCAGGAAGCCGGCCTGCATGAAGAACACGAGGACGCCGGCGACGAGCACCCAGAGGGTGTCGATCCGGCTCAGGGCATCGGGCAGCGTGGGTTCCATGACCGCATGGTGGACGCGGGCGCGGACGCTGTCTTTCGCCGTCTGTACAGGATTTGAGGGCCGGGCTTGTACAGCGGGCGAGGTGGCGCCTCAACCGCCGGGCAGCAAGGTGAGTCCCTGCTGGATGAAATGACGGTCGAAGGCGAAGGCCTCGGTCGCGCCCTCTTGGGCCATCAGGGCGAAGGAGGAGGCATCCACGTAGCTCCACGACTTGTCGGCGTGGGATTCCAGGATCGACCACGCCTCCTCGTCCACGGGCTCTTCGACGCGGATCAACTCGATCGCTTCGCTGGCACGGAAGCGTCGGCCCCATTCGATCGCCTCGGTCCTGCCGACCCTGACGAGCAGCGCGGTGTACGTCTCGGCGAACACGTAGCTCGAGGTGAACAGCGACGTGCGCTCGGCGACGAGCCGGGTGAGGGTCGCGCGGGCCGCGGCATGCTCTCGCTCGGAGCGATTGCGCAGCGCGACGAAGGCGCTCGTGTCGACGAAGATCTTCCTCAACCGTAGAGATCCCGGTCGAGATCCTGGACGGTGGAGGGAGCTCCGCTGTCCGCGGGTGGATCCTCGGTCAGGTAGCGGATCAGGGGATCGCGGGCCGAGTTCGGCCGTTCTCTGCGCGCGGTGTCGATGAGCTCGCGCACGACGCCCGCGATGCTTCCCCGGCGCCCGGCGCGCTGCTTGAGCCAGCGGTACTGATCGGGGTCGAGGTAGAGCTGTGTGCGATGACGCATAGCGTTATCCAGTATACAGCACCCAGCGGGCCTTCAGGCTCGCCGTTTCGCGTGACTGTCCTGCCTAGGTGTTGTGTGGCGACACCAGGGCAGGACGGTGCCCGGGGCGATGCGTCGCGTTCGCCCCCGACGGTCGCCGGCTCGTGACGGGCGGCGTCGACGGCACCCTGAAGCTGTGGGATGCGGACAGCGGCGAGGAGCGGCTCGCCCTGCAGAACGAGACATGGGCCAACTTCTCGTTCAGCCCCGGGGGAGACCGGCTCGCCGCGGCCAGCTCGCTTCCGACGAGCACGGTGCGGATCTGGGCGGTCGACCTCGACGAGCTGATGGCGCTCGCCCGCAGCCGCTTGACGCGCCCGCTCAGCGACGACGAGTGCCGGCAGTACCTGCACGTGCCGGCGTGCCCGACCCGCGACCGATCCGGCCTACGGCGCGCCCAGCGCTCACTGGTCGGCGCGCGCCGAAATCTCGGCGTCCATCTCGCCGTCGAGGACCTCCTGGCCCCCGATCTTGCGAGCGACGATCGAGGCCCATAGCTCGGCGTGCTCGCGGGCGAAGCCCGGCAGCTCGGCCGTGACCACGAGGCGGCGACCGTCTTCCCTCTCGTCGCGATCGACGCGGAAGCGGACGTCGTGCTCGTATGGCAGCGTGGCGATGTCGGCGGCCTCGAGCGCCTGTTCGTCCGAAGCGCGTTCCAGCACCCGACCGGTCAGGAGCACCCGTGCGCGTGCGTTCCTCGCGAGATGCGCTCCGACGGTGATCTGCGCGATGTCCTCGATGTCCTGGCGCCTGCCCGACGCGCGCTTCATCGCGATCAGGTCGTCCTTGCCCACGACGTTCACGCTCAGGTCGTCACGCAGCCGGAGCCGGATCGCCCGCTGCCGCAGCTCGTCCCAGGTGCGGTCGCCCTCGGTGATGGGCATTACGTCGAGGTCGCCGTGACTGGTGGCGAGGGTGAAGTTCGCTCCCTCCACGAGCGTCCCGGCATCGAGCTCGATGCCGAGCCTGTCCGCATCGATGCCGCGGATGCGGGCGTGCAGGCCCGCGAGCGCCCGCTCCAGGCGCCGGGCGTTGTCCATATCCGGCGCGGGCACGATGTCGAGGTCGTACGTGTTGCGATTGCTGCCGTAGAGGCCGGCTGCGACGCCCCCGATGATCAGATACGACACCCCCTCGCGGTTGAGCGCCTCGATGAGGGCGGTGGGATCGAAGCCGCCGTTCACTCGGCCGCCTCTCGTGCCGCGGGACCGTGCCGGAGGATGAAGTCGGAGGTCGCGCTCAGTCGTTGCAGCCGCTCGTATGGCGAGAGCCGCTGGATCTCCATGATCGACGACAGCGGAGAGTCCATCGGCAGTGGCTCGGCGGTGACACCCAGCCGGTGGCCGAGGCACAGCAGCAGGCGCTCGACGGTGTCGACGCTGGGCGAGACCCGTTCTCTTTCGATGTCCGAGATCGCCGCCTGGCTGGTGCCGGCGCGCAGGGCGAGCTCGCGCTGGGAGACTCCCTGCTCGGCGCGGAGCCGGCGGAGCAGAGCCGCTGGCCGTTCCATATGTGATCTAGTATATCCGCCTACGCTGCGCCCAGCGCGACCACGCGCGCCCGGGTGCACTCGGCCAGCTGGCGCGGGTCCACGCAGAACAGGCTGTGGGGGTCGCCCGCCGCCGCCCAGACGCGCTCGTGCTCGAGCAGCGACTCGTCGAACAGCACGGGGAGGTCATGGCCGAAGGGCGGCACGCCGCCGATCGCGAAGCCCGTGGCGGCCCTCACCTCGTCGGCCGCGGCCTGGCGCACCTCGGCCACGTCGAGCGCGTCGGCGAGCTTGTCGGTGTCGATCCGGTGGCGCCCGCTCGCCACGCACACCACCGGGTCGCCGTCGGCCACGAACACGATCGACTTCGCGATCTCGGCCACCTGGCAGCCGACCGCGTCGGCGGCGTCCCTGACCGTGCGCGTCGACGACTCCAGGCGCTGCACCCTGACGTCCAGCCCGAGCTCGCGAGCGCGGTCGGCGAGCCTGTCCCTCATGCCCCCACGCGCTCGCCGGCGCCGACCTCGATCCCCGCGGCGTCGGCCAGCTCGGCGAGCGACTCCTCCACGTCGGAGGCGAGCTCGTCGAGGTCCCACACGAGGTCGTAGTCGCCCACCAGGCCGAAGTTGATCCGCCCGTCGTAGGACAGCAGGGCCACCCCGAGGGCCTGGTTCTTGGCCAGCGGCACCATCGGGAACGGGTCGAGCATTCGGCGTCCCAGCAGGTAGAGCGGGAACTGGGGGCCGGGCACGTTCGTGACCACCAGGTTGAAGAAGCGCTGGCGCGCCATCAGGCGCGAGGCCTGGCCCATGATCGTGGGCGGGGCGAAGCCCGACAGGTCGGTCAGGACCTGGGCGCCGACCGCCTGGCCGCCCGACTTGAGCACCTTCAGGTCCTCGCTCACGATGTCGAGCCGCGCGACGGGCTCCTGGCACCAGACCGGTAGCGGGGCCATCATCGCGGCCACCCGGTTGCCGAGCGCGCCGCGCTCGAGATCCTCGCGGACGCTGACCGGGACCATCGCCTTGAGCTCGTGCCCGTCGGTGCTCTGGCCGCGCCGGCGAAGGTGCCGGCCGAGCGCGCCGGCGACGACGGAGAGGACGACGTCGTTGACGGTGCCGCCCAGCTCGTCCTTGATCCCCTTGAGGTCCTTGAGGTCGGCGCGCACCCAGGTGAAGCGCCGGTGCGGCCCGATGTCCTTGTTGTAGGGGGTGGTGGGCGCGGCGTTCAGACCTGCCCACGCCATCGCGCCCATGCCGACGGCGGCGTCGCGGGCGCCCTCCAGGAGGCGCCGCGGGCCGCGGAGCACGGCTCCCACCGAGCGGGCCAGCTCGGCGGGCATCGTGACCCGCTCGAGCAGCGCCTCGCCGAGCAGCTGGGCGCCGGACGGCAGCGGGCGGGGCAGCCAGCGGTCGCCCGGGTCGGTCGGGGCGGCCGGTTCCGGCGAGGTGTCGAACAGCACGGAGACGATGTCCACGCCGGAGATGCCGTCGACCAGCGCGTGGTGGGTCTTCGACAGCACCGCGAAGCGGTCGCCCTCCAGCCCCTCGACGAGCCACACCTCCCAGAGCGGCTTGTCGCGGTCGAGCTGCTGGGAGAACACCCGCCCGGCCAGGTCCTTCAGCTGCCGCTCCGAGCCGGGGGAGGGGAGGGCCGTGGAGCGCACGTGGTAGCGCAGGTTCAGGTGCGGGTCGTCGACCCAGCGCGGCCGACCCTGCCCGAGTGGGACGAAGGCGAGCCGCTGGCGGTAGCGCGGCACGAGCGGCAGCCGCCGCTCGAAGGCCTCGATCAGCTCGTCGTAGGGGGGAGGGGGGCCCTCGAAGAGCATCACCGAGGCCACGTGCATGTGCGCGGCGCCATCCTCGAGGTGGAGGAAGGACGCGTCCAGGCCAGTCAGACGATCGCTCGCCATCGCAGGCGTTGAAAGTACTACAGCGACAGCACGAGCTGGTCCTGTCGCGACGCCGCCGCGGCATCCTCGTCGAGGCCGGCCACGCGCACCCCGATCAGGCGCACCGGCTGGGGCGGGTCGAGCCGCCGTAGCAATTCCGCGGCGACCCTCCACACGGTGTCGAGGTCGCCGACCGGGGCCGCGAGCGAGCGGGCCCGGGTCACGGTGGAGAAGTCCGCGTAGCGCACCTTGATGCCGATCGTGCGGCCGCGCCGCTCCTGGCGGGCGAGCGTGGCGCAGAGCTGCTCCGTGAGCCGGTGCAGCTGGGGCTCGAGCTCGGCCAGGCCGCGCAGGTCGCGGTCGAAGGTCGTCTCGCGCGACTCCGACTTGGCCACGCGGACCGTCTGGATCCCGCGGTCGTCCTCGAAGCGGGCGAGGCGGCCAAGCCACGGACCGAGCCGTCGCCCGAACCACTCGCTCAGGCGCTCGTCTGAGGTGGCGCCCAGCTCGCCGAGGGTGGCGATGCCCTGGCGCTCGAGCCGCTCCGCGGTCTTCGGGCCGATGCCCGGCACGAGGCCGGGCTTGGCGGGTGCGAAGCGCTCGCGCGCCTCGTGTGCCGAGAGCTCCAGGAAGCCGTCGGGCTTCTCGGCGTCGGAGGCGACCTTGGCCACGAGCTTGCTCGGCCCGATCCCGATCGAGCAGCCGAGCCCCGTGCGCTCGACCACGGCCGCCTTGACCTGCCGGGCGGCGGCGCGGTGGCGCTCGAAGCCGGTCAGGTCGAGGTAGGCCTCGTCGAGGCCGACGACCTCCACGCGCTCGACGTGCTCCTCGAGCACGGCCATCACCTCGCGCGAGCGGGCCCGGTAGGCGTCGAAGTCGGGCGGGATGAACACGGCCTGGGGGCACAGGCGCCGGGCGCGCTCGGCCGGCGTGGCGGAGAAGATGCCGTACCTGCGCGCCTCGTAGCTGGCGGTGGTGACCACGGCGCGCGGCCCGCTGCCGGCCACGACCACCGGCTTTCCCTCGAGCTCAGGCCGGCGCTGGAGCTCGACGCTCACGTAGAAGGCGTCCATGTCCACGTGGGCGATCCGCACCCCGTGGACGGTACGGGGCCGGCCGGACCGCTCAGCTCGGCTGACGGATCGGCCGCACCATGATCTCGTTCACGTCCACGTGCGGCGGCTGGGTGAGGGCGAACAGCACCGCGCGGGCGATGTCGTCCGCCTCCAGCGCGCCGCTCGGGCGGTCGTCGAAGAAGGGCGTGTCGACCATGCCCGGCTCGATCAGGGTGACCTTGATGTCGGTGTCGGCCACCTCGGCGCGCAGGGCGTGGCCCATCGCGGTGACCGCGAACTTGGTGGCCGAGTAGAGTGAGCCCGGAAGCACGCGGCGGCCCGCGATCGAGCTGGTCAGGATCAGGTGCCCGCGGTTCTGGTCGCGGAAGTGCTCGAGGCAGGCGCGGATCGAGAGCGCGGCGCCGAGCACGTTGGTGTCGATCATCGACCTCCAGTGATCGACCGACTCCTCCAGGAAGCCGCGCTTGGCCCCGAACCCCGCGTTGGCGAAGAAGGCGTCGAGGCGTCCGAAGCGCTCGAGCGCGGTGGCCACCAGCGCCTGCTGATCGTCCCAGGAGGTCACGTCGCAGCGGACCGCGATGGCCCTCTCCTCGCCGCCGAGCTCGTCGGCCAGGCTGCGCAGCCTGTCCTCCGAGCGGGCGGCCAGTACGACGCGCTGGCCGAACTCGACCGCCCGCCGCGCCGTGGCTGCGCCGATGCCGGTGCTGGCTCCGGTGATGACGAGTACGGGTTCGCCGGCCATGCGGCTTACGTTAGCCGCGCTATTCGCGGTCAACGTAACGAGCGTGATTCCCGGCGACGCCCGCCCACTAGGCTCCGGCCGCCCGTGGCCCACCCGCATCCCACCGAGGCCCGCTTTCCCGGCGTGCCCTCCGAGGCGGGCCACTACGAGAGCTTCTACCTCAAGGCCTGCCAGCAAGGCGGCGGGCGCGGGGTGTGGATCCGCTACACCGTCCACAAGCGGCCGGGGGCGGCGCCGACGGGCTCGCTCTGGTTCACGCTGTTCGACGCGACCGCGGGCGGTCCCCGGGCGCAGAAGCGCACGCTCTCCGGCCCGGCCGCCGGAGGCGGCGACTGGATCCGGGTGGGGGAGGCCGCGATGGGCGAGGGCCGGGCGACGGGTGCCCTCGAGGGCCTGGCCTGGGAGCTTCGCTTCGACGGCTCCGAGCGGCCGCTCTTCCACCTGCCGCGCGGCTGGATGTACCGGGCCCGGCTTCCCCGCACCAAGCTGCTGAGCCCGGTGCCGGCGGCGCGCTTCGACGGCGCGCTCGAGGTCGACGGGCGCACGATCGGCGTGGACGGGTGGCGTGGGATGGTCGGCCACAACTGGGGCGCCCAGCATGCCGAGCGCTGGATCTGGCTGCACGGCGTGACCGAGGCGGGCGACTGGCTCGACGCCGCCATCGGCAGGGTCAGGCTCGGCCGGTTGACCACACCGTGGATCGCGAACGGCGCGCTGAGCCTCGGCGGGGTACGGCACGCCCTCGGCGGGCTGCTGCGGCGGCCCGAGGTCGACGAGACGCCCGAGCGCTGCGAGTTCGCGCTGCCCGGCCCGGATGTGCGCGTGCGCGGCGTCGCGGAGGCCGCCCGCGAGCAGGTGGTGGGGTGGGTCTACGCCGACCCGGACGGAGGCGAGCACCACACCGCCAACTGCTCGATCGCCGACATGCGGCTGGAGATCGAGCGCGACGGTCGGCCGCCCGTCGAGCTGGTGGTGCCCGGGTCCGGGGCATACGAGCTGGGCATGCGCGAGCGCGACCACGGCATCGCGCTGCAACCGTTCCCCGATGGCTAGGGCCCGAGCCGGTCGATCCGCCACCCGCCGCCCGCCTCCAGCTGGTAGCGGAAGCGGTCGTGCAGGCGGTCCGGGCGGTGCTGCCAGAATTCCCAGGCGTCCGGCGCGAGCCGAAAGCCGCCCCACTCGTCGCCCAGCGGCGGCTCGGGGTGCTCGCGGTCGAGCTCGGCCACGCGTCGCTCGAGCCAGTCGCGGCTCGGCACCGGGCGGCTCTGCGGCGAGGCCAGCGCGCTGAGCCGGCTAGCCCGGGAGCGCGTGCGGGCATAGCGCTCGCTGTCCTCGACGGGCAGCCGCTCCACCGGTCCCTCGATGCGTACCTGGCGCCCCAGCTCGGGCCAGTGGAAGAGCAGCTCGGCGCGCGGGTTTGCCTCGAGCTCGCTGCCCTTTCGGCTGCGGTAGTTGGTGAAGAAGGCGAAGCCGCGCTCGTCGAAGCCCTTGCTCAGCACCATCCGCACCGAGGGGCGTCCCTCCGGCGAGGCGGTGGCCAGGGCCACGGCCTCGGGCTCGACGGCGCCGGCCGCGGTCGCCTCCTCGAACCAGCGCGCGAAGAGCTTCAGGGGGTCCGGGTCGAGGTCGTCCTCGGAGAGGGGCCGGTCGCGCGGGTCGGTCACGGCGGCAGTGTCGCGGATCGTCAGTCGCCGCCACACGCAGCGGGCACCGGCGGGAACCCGGCTCGCCGGCTGATCGCGCCCTCGCCCGGGCGCCCTGAGATCTTGCAGAAGGCGTAGCGGCCGGTGTCGAAGTCCACTCGGACGCGGTACGGGTGGCCGATCGCGGCCGCCTCGTTCAGCTCGGTCGGCCGGACCTCGCTGGTCACCGCCAGGCAGGCGTAGCGACCGGTGCGCCGCCCGGGGTCGAGATGGGCGCCCTCGCCGCTCGCGGTGCGCGGGTAGGGCTCGCACTCGACCGAGCGGATGGGGCCGTCGAGGGTGCCGGCGGCCACCCGAGCCCGGGCGTCCTCTGTGATCACGGGGGGAAGCGCGGCCACGAGCGCCGTTCGCCGGGCACGGTCTGTGCCGGCGGGGGCGCCCCGGCGGAAGCGCGGGCGCTGCTCGGCACGGATCCGCTCGATCCGCTCGGTACGCAGCGAGGCGAGGCGTGCCGCGTCTTCGCGCGCGCGCTCGTCCTTGGCCTCGTCGATCCCGGGGCCGAGCAGGAACGCCAGGGCGACGGCGGCCACGGGCAGCAGGCCGAGCGCGACGCGGGCAGCGAGCGGGAGCCTCCGCCAGAGCCAGGCGGGTAGGTGCGCGACGCCGGGGAGCGGCTCGTAGCGATCCGAGCGTTGCGCGCCGTCGGCCATCGCAGCTAGCATACATGTATGCGTCATGCACATGTTTGTGGAGGAGGCGGAGCCGCACGTCGCTCGATAGGGCGGGAGGCGGGCGGGGCGGCGGGGCAGGAGGCGGGCGGGCCTACCGGGCGGGAGG
>JBOGXS010000385.1:0-7460 GCA_050693815.1 Thermoleophilaceae bacterium
CGCCCTACCCGGCCGTCCCGGACGCCAAACCCGCCCGCGTCGCGCACGCCCTGCGCCGGCTTCGCGACCACGACCTCATCTATCAGCCCGAGGCGCGCACGTGGCGTCTCGCGGATCCCGCCCTCGCGGCGGCGCTACGTCAGCGCCGAACGGAGCTTCGCGCGCGGCCCCGCCCGCCCGCTGGTGGCACGCGAGCTCGCCGGGGTTCTCGCACCGCAGCGGCGTGAAGCTCGGGATCGGGGACACACCACGGACACACGCCCGCGCTCATCAGCGGTCAACGGTGAGACACACGCCCTTACCTGTGTGATACCCGATCGGGGCTGGCGGCGCAAAGGAGAACCGTCGCGCCTATTCGCTCACGAGGGGCGGTCGGTGCTGATCGGCGGCGCCGGCCGACGAGCACCGCCGGGGCGATGACGAGGACTCCACGGCGCCATGGTCGGTCATTCGCGCGCCGGCGGGACGCACGGCGGGCAATCGACTGGCGGTGGGAACAGAGAACGGGACACCGGGTGTTGCACGGTGCCGGCAAAGGCCGCTCCGCTACCGATGCCGCGTCCTTGCGATCGCCCCGAACCTGGTAGTTCCGCTGGGAGCACCGTGCCCACGCGCCGCATGAACAAGCGAAATGGCGGGGATTTCGCTCACATCAGCCGCTTGGAAAGCTCCCCACGATTGCGGGGTTTTCTCGTTACGGAACCTGATCATCGGCTAACGCGGATTGCTGGTCGCCCGTGCCGTTGCCGGGGGAGAGTGCGAAGGCGACCGCTTCCTCGAAGCTCAGCTGGGCCCCTACGCCCTCCAGCCCGGCCCAGCGGCGCCCGTCGTCGCGCGCCCGGGCCGGTCTAAAGAAGCGCTCCTCAAGCTGCGCTGCGACATCGTCGCCGATCGAGCCGATCGAGCCGATCGCGGTCGCCGCGCCAAGAAGGCGTGCCGCGCGCTCATCCTGCCTGTGACTAGCGGCAACCGCCGCCAGGCCGATGAGGCCCTGTGGTGCCTGATGGATGGCGTCATGCTCAAGGCAGAGCCGGAGTTGATCCGCGAAAGCATCCCGCGCACGATCGGACTCCCCGATGAAGAGTGCGAACAGGCCGTGGATCTCGAATACGCGCATCAGCTCGAAAGGATCTCCCAGCTCGCGGCCGAGCGTCAGCGCGCGGTTGAGCCACGGTCCGGCATGTTCCGGACTGCCCGCCTTGATCGTGTTGAGGGCCGAGTCGGTGTAGAGCTGGAGCACGCCCCAGACGTTTCCCATGTCGCGCATCGCCTCCTCGGCGCGCTCGCGGTCTGCTGCTGCCTGGTCGGGAGGGAGCGCCAGCGCGCGCTCCGACAGGGCAAGTCCGATGAGGCGGCGATCCTCGGCCTCGTGCGCGCACGCCAGCGCTTCGTCGGCCAGGGCGAGTCGTCTCTGCTGGGGGAAGCTCTCGCCGCGCTCAAACCAGGCCTGCACTATCAGGGCCCACCCAATGCCTGCGCGATCGTCAACCTGGCGATAGAGCGCGAGCGCTTCGTCCGCGTGGGTCCGGGCGCGTTTCATTGTGCCCTCCGCGTCGTACCGCGAGCCCATGTTTGAGGCGAGGATCGCGAGTTCCACGTGGGCATGAGCCCGGTCGCGAACCGGGGCTTCATCGCCCGCCGCCTCCAACGCCGCCTCGCCTCGCTCCAAGCCCTCGCGGATGTCTCGGAGATCCCAGAATGAGCTCAGCGCAGCGACGAGCCGCAGCGCTTCGACCGGCGCGTGCAGGACGCTCCAGTCGAGCGCTACGCGGAGGTTGTCGACCTCGGCGTCGAGCCGGGACAGCCATTTCGCCTCACGGTGGGTGAAGAGTTCGGGCTCGGCCTGCTCCGCGAGGTCCCGGTAGTGGCGGCAATGGCGGCCGTGGGCCTCCGCCGCGCCCCCGTCGGCCTCCAGCCGTTCGAATGCGTACTCGCGCACCGTCTCGAGCATCACCAGCCGCGGCTCTCCATCCGCCCCCGACGGACGCCCCAGCAGGTGCTTGTCCACCAACCCTGACAGCGTGTCGAAGCTCGCGCCGGTGACCTCCTCGGCGGCCTCGATCGTCGCCCCGCCAGCGAAGATCGCGAAGTGGGCGAACGCCCTCGCCTCTTCCACGGCCAGCAGGCGGTGACTCCATTCGATCGTCGCGCGCAGCGTCCGGTGACGCTCGGGCGCGTCTCGCGAACCGCCGCTGAGCAGATCCAGCGACTCAGCGAGACGAGCGTTCAGCTGCTCCACCGCCAGGACCGGCGTTCGGGCGGCGGCGAGTTCGATGGCGAGCGGAAGCCCGTCGAGCCGTCGGCAGACGTCGGCGATCGCGTCGGCGTTGTTCTCGTTCACCTGGAAGGTCGGGTCGTGGCTGCGGGCGCGCTCGACGAACAACGCGCCGGCGGCGGACCGCTTGACCGCAACGGGGGCCCCCTCCCCTGGGACGTGAAGCGGCGACACCTCGTAGCGGTGCTCGGCCTGAAGCCGTAGTGCCTCGCGGCTGGTCGCGAGCACCCTGATCCCGGGACAGGCCGCCAGGAGGTCGCCGACCAGAGGTGCCGCCGAAAGGACGTGCTCGAAGTTGTCGAGTACCAGGAGTCCGGATCTACTGCCAAGGAGGCGCCTCACGGCCGCCTCAGGGGTTTCGCCGCGCAGCTGCGAGACCTCGAGGGCCTGCGCGATCGTGCTCGGCAGATGCTCAGCCTTCCCGGTCGCGGCCAGAGGGACGAACCAGACTCCCGCCGCGGCGTCCGGCTCCAGCTCGCGGGCCACCTCGAGCGCCAACCGCGTCTTCCCCACCCCGCCCGGGCCGGTGAGCGTGACAAGACGAACATCGTCTCGACCCAGCAACTCCACGACGGCGTCGCGGTCCGGGTCCCGCCCGATGGTGCGCGTCGGCGGCGCCGGCAAGCGGCTCGCAGGGGTCCTCGGCGGCCGTGCGCGAGTCGGCGCCGCCACTGCCGGATCGTGAGCGAGAATTGCCCGCTCGAGCTCGCGCAAGCGCTCGCCCGGCTCCAGTCCGAGGTGCTCGACCAGGCGAGCGCGCGCATTCTGGTAGGCCCGCAGCGCGTCCGCTTGGCGGTCGCAGCGGTACAGCGCGAGCATCAGCTGGGCGTGCAGTCGCTCGCGCAAGGGATGCTGGACGACCAGCTCCTCGAGCTCACCGACAACCGCTGCGTGCTCACCCACGTTTAGCGCGTCGTCGATGGCCAGCTCGCGCGCGTGGATCCAAAGCTCCTCCAGCCGCCGGATCTCGGCGGCCGCAAACGGCTCGTCGGCAAGGTCGTGGAGCGGCGGACCCCGCCATAGCGAGAGCGCCTCGCGCGCGACGCCGTTCCCTCCCTCGCCCTCCCGGGCGGCGGCCGCCACCAGGCGCTCGAAGCGCAGCGCATCGACGCAGTCCGCGGGCAGCCGCAGCTCGTAGCCGCGACCGCGCGTGAGAATCTCGGCGTCGCGTCCGTCGAGCAACTTGCGGAGCTGCGACACATAGAGCTGCACCATCTTGGCCGCACTCGCCGGAGGCTCCTCACCCCAGAGACCCTCCATGAGCCGATCGGTGGAAACCGGCTCGTTCGCACGGAGTGCCAGCATCGCCAGCACGGCGCGTAGCTTCGCGGCTCCGAGCGCGACATCACCGCCATCGAGGCGAAGTTCGACCATGCCGAGAAGGCGGATTTCCATGCTGCGAGCCTGTTCCAAATGCGGTGGAGCGAGCTTAGCCCGCCTCTGCGCCCCCCGCTATACCGCGGCTCGACCGCGGCTCGACCGGCGGGCGAGAGGCTCGGGGCCGTCCCATGAATCCATTCCACTTCAGGAGGTCTCAAGATGAGGTTCCATCCACACCGCCGCTCGACCGCCGTCGCGCTCACCGCAGCACTGGCGACCCTCGCGCTGGCCGCCCCCGCCGCGCCCGCCCGGCCGGTGGAGCAGTTCCTTGGGCAGCAGTCGTCGCAGAACGCCCCGATCGGCGAGGTGTCGCCGGCGAGCTTTGCGCCCGACCTGTCGCCCGACCCCGGCTTCAACTGGGGGGCCGCCGCGATCGGCGCCGGCACGGCTCTCGGACTGCTAGCGCTGGGCTCGATGGCAGCGATCGCGCTCTACGGGCGACGGCGCGTCCGTACCGCTCGCTGACGAGCAGCTCGCCGTCCGTCGGATCGCCGGCTGGTGCCGCAGCCGGCGATCTGAACCGTCAGCTCACGGGCGCAGCCAGGCGCCAAGGCGACCGACACGCTCACCTCGCCGAACCGATCACACGCTCCGTCACACGCCACGCTGGTGAGATCGGCGCATCAGCCCACCACCACGAAGGAGCGACACATGCCCCTCATCAACGTCAAGGTCATCGACGGCGTCTTCACGCCCGAACAGAAGACCCAGATCGCCGAACGCCTCACCGACGCGATGGTCAGCGTCGAGGGCGAGAACATGCGCGGCGTCACCTGGTGCGTCATCGACGAGGTGCGAAGCGGCGACTGGGCGATCGGCGGGCAGTGCCTGACCACCGAGGCCGTGCACGCCCTGGCCGCCGGGCAGCCCGCCTGACCCGAAACGGCCGCCTGCTGGCGATGGCGACGATGGCGGCGTTTACCAAGGCAATGAGGAGGAAGTCTGATGCAGTGCACACCGATGTTCCCCATTCGTACCTCGCCCGATCCCGGCGAGACGCTGACGATTCGCATGGCGATGCCGGCCGACGCGCCGGCGCTCAGGCGGCTGGCGCAGCTCGACTCGGCGCCGCCGCCTGAGCCGGTGCCGATGCTGGTGGCCGAGGTGGGCGGCGAGCTGCACGCGGCGCTCGCGCTCGACGGCGTGCGTGCGATCGCGAATCCCTTCCAGCGGACGGCGGGGCTTGTGACGATGCTCGTGGCGCGGGTACGGCCGCTTCAGACGCCGGCGCCGCGCCCGGCGACACGGCGCTGGCAATCGATCCGTGCCGCGCGTCTGGCTCCACTCCCCGAACCTAGGGATTAGAGCCACGGCGGAGACCCGCGGCTAGCATCTTCGGCAGCCCATGTCGCTCGGCATCCACCTGCTCGGCAAGCCGCGGCTCGAGCGCTACGACGAACCCGCGCCCTCACCCCGCGGGCGCAAGGCCTGGGGCCTGCTCGCATACCTTGCCCTGAGCCGCGTCCGCAACCCCTCCCGCGAGCGCCTCGCCGAGCTTCTGTTCGTGGGCACCGACGATCCGCTCGGCTCGCTTCGCTGGAACCTCGCCGAGCTTCGCCGGCGAGTGGGCGCCTCGACTCTGCCGCAGGGCTCGACGGAGCTCGCCCTTCCCCCGGATGCGTTCCTCGATGTGGATGCCCTGCTGCGGGGGACACCGCAGGAAGCGATCGCGATTCCGGGCCTCGGCCGCGAGTTCCTAGAGGGCATGGACTTCGGTTCATCGCCCGCTTTCGAGACTTGGCTTATCAGCGAGCGTCGCCGCCTGGTCGGCGCCGCCGAGGCGGCTCTACACGAGGCCACCCTCGACCGGCTCGCAGCGGGGGAAGCGGAGGCGGCCGTCGCTCTCGCGATGCGCCTGGTGGAGCTGAACCCCTATGAGGAGAACTTCCAGGAGCTTCTCGTCCGTGGCTACGCCGAGGCCGGCCACCGCGATGCCGCGCAGCGTCAGCTCTCGGTCTGCGCTGATCTCTTTCGGTCGGAGCTCGGCCGCGAGCCCAGCGCCTCCCTCACCCGCGCCGCGGAGGCCACGGTTCCTACGCCCGTTCCCACCAGCGGTGCCGCCGGCAGGCAGGCCGCCCGCGTCCAGCTTGAGACCGGGCGTTCAGCGGTCAACGTGGGCACCTTCGACGCAGGCGCTCGCTCGCTCGCCCGCGCGGCAGCACAGGCGCAAGCATGCGGCGACCGCGCCCTCGAGGCGGAAGCCCGGCTCGCCCTCGGCACGGCGCTCGTCCACTCGGCCCGCGGCCGCGACGAGGAGGGGGCGGATGCGCTGCTTCGCGCTGCCTTGCTCGCCGAGGAATCCGGCCTGGGGCGACCTCGCGGCCGCCGCCCACCGCGAACTCGCCTACGTCGACATCCTGCAGGCACGTTACGCGCGCTGTCCCCGGCGCCTGGAGCGAGCGGCGGCGCTCGCCCAGTCCGACGAGGAGCGGGCCGGTGTCGAGGCGATGCTTGGGATAGCGGCCGCGGACACGGGCGCACACGAACGGGCGCTCGTTCACCTGCGGCACTCGGTCCAGCTGGCTGAACGTGCCGGCAGCCGCCAGCAGGCCGCATTCTCGCTCTCCTTCGTCGGTCGCTCCCATTTTCTGCGGGGGGAGATCGAGGATGCCCGCGCCGCGCTCGAGCGCTCACTCGCCCTTGCCCGCGAACTGAAGTGGCTCGCCTTCGAGCCCTGGCCCGAGTCCTGGCTCGCCGATGCCGAGGTGGCGGGCGGTCAGCTCGGCGCCGGCCGCGAGCGCTTCGAGCACGCCTGGGCCCTGGCATGTGAGCTGGGCGATCCCTGCTGGGAGGCAGCTGCCGGCCAGGGCCTTGGCCGGATCGCTTGCCTCGACGGGGAGGTGCCCACAGGCCTCCGCCTGCTCGAGGAGGCGCGGCGACGCGCGGGAAGCCTGCCCGACGCCTACGTGTGGGTGCAGGCTTACGCGCTCGGGGAACTCGCCTCCGCGGCAGTCGAGGCAGAGCATCGCTACGCGCGCGGGTGGGTGGAGGACCTCTCCGCGCTGGCCGCGCGAACAGGGATGCTCGAGCTCGGGGTCAGGGCCTGCCTATTGCGTGCCGCGCTCGGTGATCAGCCCTCGCTCGACTCGGCTGCGGCCCTCGTCGAAGAGGTCGAGAACCCCGCGCTCCGCGAGCGCGTCCAGGGCTGCGCGCCACCGTTGCGGCCTGATCCGCAGATGCGGCTCACACCAACGAACAGCAACACATCAGCCGCTTTAGCTGGTCGCCATCTCCCGCACCTGGGTCAGTCGGAAGCTGTTGCCGGACGGGTCGCGGAACCCTGAGTCGATGCCGTACGGCCGCTCCTCGGGCTCCTCGGTGAACTCCACGCCGCGAGCCTTGAGCTCCTCGTAGGAGGCTTGGCAGTCCTCTGTGGTGAGGAAGACCGTTCCCGCGAAGCCGATCGCCATCAGGCTTCGCACCTGGTTGGCGACCTGCTCGTCCATCATCGGCGGACCGAGGACGGCCATCAGCACGATCGCGACGTCGGGCTGCCCCGCGGGGCCCACCGTCAGCCAGCGGAAGTTGCCGAGCTCGGGAAGCGTGGCGTCGGTCCGTACCTCGAAGCCGAGCTTCTCGATGTAGAACGCGAGCGCCTCGTCCTGATCGTGGACCCAGAGCTGGGTGTTGGCGATTCTGATCATCGGGTTCCTCCTTGGGGGATCGAAAGGACGCCGCCGATGCTAGGAGCCTGGGTCGCTAACTAACGCGACCTGAGACCCGAATGAGGGCAATGAGCTAGAGAAGGGGGCTCACGAGGCCCTGATCCTCGCAGTGGCGCCCTCCCGCGGCTCCGCGGAGCCGG
>JBOGXS010000386.1:0-11977 GCA_050693815.1 Thermoleophilaceae bacterium
GCGCGAGACCCCGTAGCGCTCGGCCACGTTCTCGGCCGTCTCGCCCATCGACTCGGTCGAGTGGCTCTCGGCCATGCGGGGGTTGACGAAGCGCCAGCCGATCGTGGTGTCCACCAGCTCGAGGTTCCCCCTCGGGAACCCGCGCTCGGCCTTGAGGGCCACGAGCGGTGCGCGCGACATCGACTCCACGCCGCCGGCCAGCACCAGCCCCGCCTCGCCCAGCCGCAGCTGGCGGGCCCCCTGCACGGCGGCCTCGAGCCCCGAGGCGCAGAGGCGGTTGACGGTGGCCGCCGGCACCTCGACCGGCAGCCCGGCCAGCAGGCCGGCCATGCGCGCCACGTTGCGGTTGTCCTCGCCGGCCTGGTTGGTGCAGCCCATGTAGACCTCGTCCACCTGGGCGGGATCGAGGCCGGCGCGCTCGACGGCGGCCCTGACGACGTGCGCGGCGAGGTCGTCGGGACGGACACTCGACAGCACGCCGCCGTAGCGGCCGATGGGGGTGCGCAGGGCGTCGAGGATTACGGCGTCGGGCATGGCCCGTGAGCGTACACTCGCCCCCGTGGACGAGTTCGGCATCTTCGTCCTGTTCGGCTTCATCGTCGCCGTCGGGGTCCTGCTTGCACTGGGGAGGTGGTACCCCGGCTCCGGGGCGGAGCAGGTGGACTGGCGCCCGACGCGGTCGCCCGAGGTGGAGGCGGAGCTGGAGCTCGACGACGTGGACCAGATGCTCGAGGCACAGAACGCCCGCCGCCGCGCGAGCGGCCGGCCCGAGCGGACCGAGGACGACATCCGCGCCCAGGTGGCCGAAGACGAGCGCTGGCGCGCTGAGCTGCGGCGAAGGGCTCGCGAGAACCGGCCCACGAGCGGCTGAGTGGCGCGCATCCTCGTGGTCGGCTGCGGCTGCCGCGGGCAGGCGCTGGCGCGCGAGCTGGTGCGCGCCGGGCACGCCGTCCGGGGCACGTCGCGTGACCCGGCGCGGCTCGCGGAGATCGAGGCGGCGGGGGCCGAGCCCGTTGTGGCCGATCCCGACCGGCTGGGGACGGTCACGGTCCAGCTGGCGGGGGTGACGGTGATCTGCTGGCTGATGGGAAACGCCGTCGGGGACGCCGCCGCCGCCCTGCACGGCCCCCGCCTCCAGACGCTGCTCGAGCGCCTCGTCGACACCCACGTGCGAGGAATGGTCTACGAGGCCGCCGGCAGCGTGGACCCGGCGCTGCTCAGCGCGGGAGCGGCCGCGGTGCACGACGCCGCCGCCACCTGGCGCATGCCGACCGAGGTCGTGGAGGCCGACCCGCGCGACCGCGACGCGTGGCTCGCGGCCACGACGACGGCGGTGGACCGGCTGCTCTAATGTTGCAATCCCATCGCAGTTTCGAGAGTTTCGAGAAGAGGAGAGCTCCAGTGGCCGACTACGCGAAGGACGTCCTGGTCGAGACGCAGTGGGTCGAGGACCACCTGAACGACGCCTCGGTCCGTATCGTCGAGGTCGACGAGAACCCCGCGCTGTACCGGGAGGCTCACATCCCGGGTGCGATCGGGTTCGACTGGAAGAGCGACCTGCAGGATCAGGTCAGGCGCGACTTCCTCGGCTCGGCCGAGTTCGGCGAGCTGTTCGGCGGCCGCGGCATCTCCAGCGACCACACGGTCGTGCTCTACGGCGACCGCAACAACTGGTTCGCCGCCTACACCTACTGGTACCTGCGCTACTACGGCCACCAGAACGTGAAGCTCATGAACGGCCCGCGCGAGAAGTGGATCTCGGAGGGTCGCCCCACGAACACCGACGTGGCGAGCTACGAGTCGCAGCAGTTCGCGGCCCAGGAGGGCGACGCGGCGATCCGCGCCAAGCGCGACGAGGTTCGCGCCGCACTCGACCGGCAGATCCGCCTCATCGATGTGCGCTCGCCGCAGGAGTACTCGGGCGAGCTGATCTCGATGGCCGGCTACGAGCAGGAGGGGGCGCAGCGAGCGGGCCACATCCCGGGCGCCGCCTCCGTGCCGTGGGCCCAGGCTGTCAAGGAGGACGGGACCTTCAAGCCGGCGGAGGAGCTGCGCGAGCTGTACACGTCGAAGGGCGTGATCGACGGCAACCCGGTCATCGCCTACTGCCGCATCGGCGAGCGCTCGGCGCACACCTGGTTCGTGCTGCACGAGCTGCTCGGCCACGACGACGTCAAGAACTACGACGGCTCGTGGACCGAGTGGGGCAACCTTGTGGACGTGCCGATCGAGAAGGACGTGTGATGAGAGCCGGGGGCTTACGCCCCCGGACCCCCGTCGATTCCTGGCCGGTCGCCTACAGCACAGGAGCCAGCCGCTCCAGCAGCGACTGCACGATCCGTGCCGTCGCGCCCCACACCAGGTGGCCGTCCACCGTGTAGGTGGGGGTCCTGATCGGCACCCCTCGGCGGATCAGCCGCTTCATCTCGAATCCCGCCAGCAGGTCCGGCAGGGTGAACTCGAGCACCTGGGCGACCTCGGCCTCCTGTGGGGTCCAGGCGCGGCGCTCGATCGATCCCACGAAGGGGTGGATGCGGTAGCCGGTCACGAAGGTGCCCACCGGCGGCAGGGCGCCCACGAGCTCCACCTCCGCCGCCGGCAGGCCGATCTCCTCCTCTGCCTCGCGCAGGGCGGTGGCGCGCAGGTCCTCGTCGGGCTCGTCCTGGCGCCCGCCCGGGAACGAGATCTCGCCCGCGTGGCGGCGCAGGTCGGCGCGCCGCTCGGTGAAGACGGCGGTGAGCGGATCGCCGTGCAGGGCCACCAGCACGGCTGCGTCCTTGCTGCCCGGCGCGTCCATGGCCGCGGCCTGCTCGGGGGTCAGGAGGTACTCCTTCACGCGCCTATTATTGGAAAGCATCCGCGCGCACTCGGCCAAGCCGAGTGCTTGCGGCAAGGCGCGCCATGCTCGAGGCCCTCGTGATCGTCGACTTCCAGAACGACTTCACCCCCGGCGGCGCGCTGGCGGTGCCCGAGGGCGACGAGATCGCCGACCGCGTCAACGAGCTCGCCGCCGACCCCCGTTTCGAGCTCGTGGTGGCCACGCGCGACTGGCACCCGCCCGACCACGGCTCGTTCGCCGAGCAGGGCGGCCCCTGGCCGGTCCACTGCGTGGCCGACACCGAGGGCGCCCAGCTACACCCGGCGCTCGTCGGCGCGCGCATCGACGTGATCGTGGACAAGGGCCAGAACCCCTCCACCGAGGGCTACTCCGGCTTCGACGAGACCGGACTCGAGCGGCTGCTGCGCGAGCGCGAGATCGACCGCCTCACGATCGTCGGGCTCGCCACCGACTACTGCGTGAAGAACACCGCGCTTGACGCCCGGTGGCACGGCTTCGAGGTCACGGTCGACGGCGCGGGCGTGCGCGGGGTCGAGGTCGAGCCGGGCGACTCGGCGCGCGCGCTCGACGAGGTGCGCGAGGCCGGGGCCAAGGTCGACTGAGCCATGTGGGAGCCACTCTTCGCCTCCATGCGGCACTGGAACCGCGTGGTCGCCGCCTCGTCTCCCGGAGCGCGGGTGCTGGAGCGCGACGGCGTCGCCGCCGCGATAGTGCCGGCTGCCCCCGAGCGCGCCGTGGTGAACGGCGTGCTCTACGAGAGCGCCGCCGGCCTGGCCGCCGCCTACAAGGAGATCGCCGCCGCCTACGCCGCCATCGACGCGGCATGGACGGTGTGGGTCCCGCCCGCCGACGAGCACGCCGCGGGGCTGCTCGAGGAGGCCGGCCACGTGCTCGACGCGCAGCCCCAGGCGATGGCCCTGGACCTTACGGCCGGGGTCGAGCGTCCCTCCGCGGGCGCGCTCGAGCACTGGACCGCGAACGGCGACGTGGCGGAGGTCGGCCCGCTCAACGACCGCGCATACGACTTCGGCACCGACTCGTTCACCCGCGCGCTCGGGGGCGTGTCGGCCGACGGGCTCTTCGTCTACCTGGCGCGCAGGGGCGGCCGCGCCGTGGGCTGCGCGATCGTGGCCGACCAGCGCGGGAACGCCGGAGTCGAAATGGTCGCCGTGGCCCCGGAGGCGCGCGGTCACGGGGTCTCCGGCGAGCTGCTCGGCCACGCGCTGGCCGACGCGGCCGAGCGCGGGATCGAGTCGAGCACGCTGGTCGCCACCAGGCTCGGCCGGCCCGTGTACGAGCGGCTCGGCTACCGCTCCTTCGGGAGCCTCCAGATGTGGGAGCGCCGCGACGCCGGCGCGCCGCTCACCTGAGCGCGACCGACTCCTCGAACATCACCTCGCCCTCGAGCGCGCGGTGTACCGGGCACTTGGCCATGATCTGGAGCAGCCGCTCGCGCTGCTCCTCGGGCAGCTCCTTGGGGAACTGGATCTCCATCCGGAAGCGGGTGGGCGACCCGCGCTGGGCGGGCTCGTAGTCGACGTCGACGGTGATCTCGCCGACGTCCCAGCCCTTGCGAGCGGCGTACATCTCCATCGTGATCGCGCTGCAGGAGGCGAGGCTGGCGGCGAGCAGCTCCTGGGGGCTCGGCCCGGCGTCCTCGCCGCCGTGCTCGGTGGGCTCGTCGGCGGTCAGGCGGTGGTCGCGGACCTCGACGTTCTGCTCGAGGCGCCCGTCCACGCGGCGGGATATGGCTCTCATCGTCCTCTTCCTTCGAACAGCTCGGGCTCGGGCTCGTCGGCGAAGCGCGCCATGGCGAAGAGCGCGTCAGAGAGCCGGTTGAGGTAGGTCAGCACCGTCTCGTCGGGCAGGTCGCCGTCGTCCTTGAGGGCGGCCACCCGGCGCTCGGCGCGCCTCACCGCGGCGCGGGCCACGTCGAGGCGCGCGGACAGCTCGGTGCCGCCCGGGATCGTGAACTTGGGCGGCAGGTCCACGCGGTCCATGTAGCCGTCGATGTCGGACTCGAGCCGCTCGACCATGTCCGCGGTGACCTTCGACACGCCCTCCTCCAGCCGCCCGGCGGCCTCGGGCGCGGTGGCCAGCTCGGCGCCGGCCACGAACAGCTCGTTCTGGATGCGCAGGATGTCGGCGTGCAGCTCGCCGCCGCGCTCGCTGGCGGCGCGCGCCACGCCCAGGGCGGAGGCTGCCTCGTCGACCGCCCCGTACGCCTCCGGCCGGCCGTCGTGCTTCGGCACGCGGCCGCCGTACCACAGGCCGGTGCTGCCGTCGTCGCCCTTGCGCGTGTAGATCTTCACGCCAGCGGATTGAACACCAGGCCGGTGGGGACCTTGGGGTAGAAGTAGGTCGACTTGGGCGGCATCGCCTCGCCGGCCTCGGCCACCTCGCGCACCCGCTCGACCGGCGTGGCGCGCATGAAGAAGCCCGCGTCGGCGCGGCCGGTCTCCACCGCCTCGATCGCGTCGCCGAGGTCCTTGGAGTAGTCGAGCCCGCGCAGCTCCGAGATGTCGTCCTCGCTCATCCGAAGCGCGCCGCGCAGGACGAGCGCCTCGAGCACGGCGGTGTCGAGGCGGCGGTACGGCTCGGGCATGCCCTCCAGGGCGCGGTCGGCGATCGCCTGGTCCTTCAGGGTCAGGCGAAACGGGCGCTTGAAGAAGGAGTCCATGTAGCCGAAGGCCACGCCGCCGTTCGCCGCGGGCGGCTCGAGCTCGGATGGCGCAGCGAGCTCCTCGATCTCGAAGTCGCGCCGAAGCGCGTCGCGGATCGCCAGCTGCTTGTCGCCGTCGTCCTTGAGCCCGCTGAGCAGGCGGTGGGTGGGGAACACGAGCAGGCCCGGGTCTGACAGCGAGCAGAGCAGCATCAGCACGTAGCGGTGCGCGCCCTCGCCGCCCACCTCGTCGGCGTACACGCGTGCGGTCTCGTAGCGGTGGTGCCCGTCGGCGATCAGCAGCTCGGCGTCGGCAAGGGCCATCTGCAGCTCGGCGATCAGGTCCTGGTCGGCGCTGCGCCAGAGCGTGTCGTCGCCCGCCCGGGCGAAGGGCTCGCCGGCCGCCACCTGCACCATGGCCCGCTCGGCGGCGCCGTCGCCGTCGCCGAAGAGGGAGAAGATGGGGGAGAGGTTTGTGCGGGTGGCGCGGGTCAGCCTGAGCCGGTCCTCCTTGGGCCCCGGGTGGGTGCGCTCGTGGGGCCGGATGCGGCCGGGCCCGTACTCGTCCACGCGCACGCGCGCGAAGAAGCCGGTGCGGGTGCGCCGCGTGCCGTCGGGGGCGGCGTACTCCTGGCGCAGCACCCAGACGGCGGGCTCCTCCTCCTGGACCAGCACGCCGTCCCTGCGCCAGGCCCGCATCGTCTCGCCCGCCTGCTCGTAGCTGGGCGGGAGATCGACGTGGACGACGTTGTAGCGGCTGCGCGCGGCCAGCTCGGCCCGCATCTCGTCGTCGATCACGTCGTAGGGAGGAGCGATCACCTCCGCGAGCGAGCCGACGGCGGCGGGCTCGTACCGGAGCGTGCGCAGCGGCTGGGCGTCGGCCATCGAAGGCGGCAGGCTAGCGCGTTGATTTACCCCCCGCCGGGGGCGTAGGCTCGCTCCGTCGCTTCACACACTGGTCCCCCGAACGCGACAAGGAGGAATCATGGCCACGGTTGAGACGGCCGTACAGACGGAGCCGGCGGCATCCGGCTATCAGTTCGAGGGCACGCTGCTCGAGGCCTGCGACTGCGATGTGCTCTGCCCCTGCTGGATCGGTGAGGACCCGGACGGCGGCACCTGCCAGGCAGTGGTGGCCTACCACCTCGACCGCGGCACGATCCGGGGCGTGGACGTGAGCGGGCTGACCCAAGTCAGCGTCGCCTTCATCCCCGGCAATGTGCTGGCCGGCGACTGGAAGCTGGTGGTGTTCGTCGACGATCAGGCGACGGAAGAGCAGGAGAAGGCGATACTCGACGCCTTCACCGGCAAGCTCGGAGGCCCGCTCGCAGACCTGGCGGAGCTCATCGGAGAGGTGCTCGCGGTGGTGCGTGCCCCGATCTCGCATGAGATCGTCGAGGGGCGCGGCACGCTGCGGATCGGCGACCAGGTGGTCGCCGAGATGGAGCCCTACCGTGGCCCGGACGGCAGTGTGACCACGCTGCACAACTCGATCTTCTCCACCGTGCCCGGCTCGCCGGCGTGGGTGGGAAAGGCCGAGCGCTTTGCGGTGAACATCCCGGAGCACGGCTGGACCTACGAGTTCGAGGGCCGCAACGCGATCCAGTCGGACTGGATGATCGACTACCGGGGAGAGGCGGCCGCCTGACGCCACGGGCCGTGACGGCGGCGCTCGCCCGGCCGCCCCTGGCGGGCGTGCCCGGACCGATCCTGGCCGCGGTCGGCGCGGCCTGGGCGGTCGCGGTGGCGGCCGAGGCGAGCGGCGTCGCCGGCTCGCTCCACCACGACACCCTGCTCGAGGGCGGGCCCGGCTTCGGGCCCGCCCTGCTGCTGTTCCTGGTCGCCTGGCAGGTGATGATCGCTGCGATGATGCTGCCCTCGAGCCTGCCGCTGGTGCGGATGTACGCGACGGCCTCGGCCGGGACGCCCGACCGGGGCCGCGCGGTGGCCGCCTTCCTGGCGGCCTACGCCGTGGTCTGGTCGGCCTTCGGCCTGGTGGCGTTCGCCGGCGACGCCGGCCTCCACGCCACCGTGGCGGCCAGCCCGTGGCTGCACCAGCACGACTGGGCGATCGCCCCGTCGGTGCTGCTGCTGGCGGGCGCGTTCCAGTTCACGCCGCTCAAGGACGCCTGCCTGAGGGCCTGTCGCCACCCCGCCTCGTTCCTGCGCCGCCACTACCGCCGCGGCGCCGGAGGCGGCTTCGAGCTGGGCGCCCGCCACGCCCTGTTCTGCGTTGGCTGCTGCTGGGCGCTGATGCTGGTGATGTTCGCCGTCGGAGCGGCCTCGCTGGTGTGGATGGCGGCCCTGACAGCACTGATGGTGCACGAGAAGACCCGCCCCTCCGGCGCCCGCACGGTCCCGCTGAGCGGAGTGGCGCTGCTGGCGGCCGGATCGACGCTGATGCTGTGGGCGGCGTACGCCAACGGGGCCCTGTGACGAGGGTCCGTCACGAAAGTGGACGCATAGTCGCCTAACGTGCCGGACCCCCCGGGTAGACTCGGGCCGGCGACGGGGCGTAGCGCAGCCTGGTAGCGCACCTGGCCTGGGACCAGGAGGTCGCCGGTTCGAGTCCGGCCGCCCCGACTCACTCACTCAGAGGTCTGGGCCGCCCCCGGTTCAGTGGACACCGGCTGACTTGAACGGCATGGACCGTAGTGGGGTGGGCGGACGGACGGCGGCGCGAGCCGGCGGGCGGCACGCGGGCGCTGCCAAAGGCGGCGCTCGAGCGGCTATAGGTGCGTCGCGACAAGGCGCTGTGGCGACTGTTGAACGACGGTCGAATGACAGTGGTGGCGGAAGTCCTGCAACCCGGGCTCGGAGCCCCGTCTCGCAAGCGGATCGTCCTGCGGGACGCCGGTTCGCTTCTTGACCCTGCCCCGTAGACAAGGTATGTTGTCGTCGTGCGGATCGGCTCGTGCGGATCGGCTCGTGCGGATCGGCGAGCCGGCGCGGAAGCACGGCGTGGCCGACGAGGACATCCTGCACGGCGTTCGCAACGCGATGCGCCGGATCGATTTGGAGGAGAACTTGGCCATGCTCATCGGACCCGCATCGGACGGGACGCTGTTGGAGCTTGGCGTCCTCGACCTCGATGGAGACGACCCGGTGGGTCATCCACGCCATGCGCCTGCGTCCAAGATTCCATTCGTTCCTCGGGTGAGGAGAAGATCATCGTGCGACACACAGACGACGAGATCGAGCGAGCCGCACAGCGCTTCGAGCGGCTTATCGAGGAGCTCGACCCGGCGACCGTCGAGGCGGACGGCACCGAAGACCTCCGAGCTGTCGCCGCCGCGTCGGAGGCCACACGAGCAGACGAGGCCCGGCTCCGAGAAGCTGTGGAGACAGCTCGGGCGCGCGGCAGATCGTGGAACCACATCGCGGTCGCCCTCGGAGTGTCTCGGCAGGCCGCCCGCCAGCGATTCGGTCGGCCCGACACACGACGTGTCGCGTAGTCACGCTCGGAAATGACCAGGCGCATACGATCACGATCAGCCGAGCGGACTTGCCGCGCCGATAGGCCCCGGGGCAGCGTTGCCGGCGAAGTTTGACGCGGGACGGCCCTTGCGCCGGCGTGGCTTGACCAGCTCGCCGATGACGGCCGGCTGGTCGTCCCGCTTTCGCTGCGCGGAGTGCAGCGATCGATCGCGTTCGAGCGAGCCGAGGCGCATCTGCGCAGGGTCTCGGTCCGCGACTGCGGGTTCATGCGCCTACGCGGCGCCTGCGCCGGCCCGGAGCCGGGCGGTCAGGCGCTCGCCCGGCGACTGGCTGATCACGTAGCCGCCTGGGACGCAGGCGGCCGGCCCTCGACGGCCGCTCTTCGCATCAGGGCTTACCCCGTTGGCGAAACGCGCGGCGAAGCTGGCGTAGCGATCGGGCTTGACAGGCTCCGCGTAGATCGCCTCTGCCTCCGTCGGGGATGTCGAAGAGGTTGCAGGCGTCGCCGTGCTCGGCCACGAGGCGCAGCGTCCTTCGCTCGCCCGTGCCCCCGATCAGGATCGGCGGGTGCGGGCGCGTCAGCGCCGGAGGGCTGTTGATCGGCTGGCGCGGCCGCAGGTGGACGCCGTCGAACGGCGACGCGTCGCCCGCCCACATCCGCCGCGCCAGCCGCAGGTCTCCTCGAGGCGCTCGAAGCGCTCGGCGACGGGCGGCAGGAACAGGTCCATCGCCTCGGCCTCCTCCTGCTGGTAGCCGGCGCCGATGCCGAGCCAGGCGCGGCCGCCGAGAGCACGTCGAGGGTGGTCACGGCCTTGACCAGCAGGGCGGCCGGATGCGCATGGCTGACCTCCGAGGGGCTCAGTGGCCGATCAGCCCGAGCTGGAGCGCCTGCCCGAGGTCGTCGCGGCAGCCCCAGTGCTCGATCAGCTTGCCGTCCTGGAAGCGGTAGATGTGGACCTGCTGGACCGCGTACTCCTTGCCGGTCGGCGGCCTGCCCAGGAACTCGCCGACGTGGCGCCCGTGCATGGTCACGCGCGCGACCACCTTGTCGCCCGCGCAGATCAGGTCCTCGATCTCGGCGCGCATGTCTCCCCAGAGCCCGCGCAGCCAGGCGACGGTCTGCTTGAGGCCGTCGGGGCCCTGCGGACTGCCCGGCGGGGCCTCGTGGTTGACGAAGTCGGGATGGACCAGCTCGTCGGCGGCGTCGAGGTCGCCCCTGTAGAGCAGCTCGTCCAGCACGCGGCGGACGGCCTGCTCGTTGCGGTCGGACATGGGGATCCATCCTCCTTCGATAGGTGTTGAGGGAGCGCAGAACCTTAGATATCAAACAGTTAGATGTCAAGTGATCACTGGTATCATCGAGCCGTGCCGCGACCCGCCGTGTTCCCGCCGATCGGGCTGCGCCTGGCGCGCACGTCGCGCGCGGTGACGCAGGCCTTCGAGGGCGCGATGGCCGAGGCCGGCGGGTCCGCCGCGGCCTGGCAGGCGCTGCTCTTGATCCGCTCCAGGCAGTGGGGCACCCAGTCGGAGATGGCGGACGCGATGGGCGTCACCGGCGCCACCCTGACCCATCACCTCAACGCGCTCGAGGCCCAGGGGCTGGTCCGGCGCTGGCGCGAGGCGAGCAACCGCCGCGTGCAGCGGGTCGAGGTGACCGACGAGGGAGCGGCGCTGTTCGAGCGCCTCCGCAGGGTCGCCGTGCAGCACGACAGGCGGCTGCGCGCCCAGCTCGGCGAGGAGGAGACGGCGCTGCTCGCCGAGCTGCTGGACCGGCTTCAGGCGGGCGTCGACGACCGGTGACGGCGATGCCGCGCATCGACAGCGCGGAGCGCAGGGCACGCCTCGCCCGCCGCCACCGCCTGGCGCCGGACCATCGGGCGGGCCACCTGGTGGAGGCGGCCGGGAGCATGGTCTGCCTGCACGGGACGGACCCCGCGACCGTCTACCTGTCGGCCTGGGCGCGCGTCGAAGGGATGGCCCTGTCCGATATGGACCGTGCCCTCTACGTCGACCGGTCGCTCGTCAAGCACCTGGCGATGCGGCGCACCCTTTTCGTCTTCCCGCGGGCGACCTTGGGCGTCGCCCAAGCGGGAGCGAGCAGCCGGGTGGCCGAAGCCGAACGACGCCGGCTCATCCGAGACGTCGAGAAGGCAGGGCTCCACCGGGATGGCGAGCGCTGGCTGGCCGAGGCATCGGCGGAGGTGCTGGCCGCGCTGTCCGACGGGCGGGAGGCCACCTCCTCCGAGCTGCGCGACGAGATCCCCCTGCTGCAGGGCTCGATGCTCTACGGGGAGGGGAAGTCCTGGGGTGGGCAGGTGCCGGTCGGCCCGCGGGTGCTGACCACCCTGTCGGCGGCCGGGCACCTCGTGCGGGCGTCGAACGACGGCGGCTGGACCATCTCCCGGCCCCGCTGGGCTCTGATGAGGTCCTGGCTGGGGGAGGAGATCGCACCCCCCTCGGAGGCCGAGGGCGTGGCCGGGCTGGTCGAGCGGTGGCTGAGCGCCTTCGGGCCGGGTACCGAGGCCGACATCAAGTGGTGGCTCGGGTCGACCATCAAAGCGGTGCGGACCGCGCTCGCCGACCTCGACGCGGTCGAGGTCGATCTCGACGGGCAGACGGGATACCTGCTGCCGGACGACCTCGAGCCGACCGATCCGGTGGAGCCCTGGGCCGCGCTGCTGCCGCCGCTCGATCCGACGACGATGGGCTGGTTCAAGCGCGACTGGTACCTCGGCCCGTACAGGACGCAGCTGTTCGACACGAGCGGCAACGCCGGACCGACCGTGTGGTGGGACGGTCGCATCGTGGGCGGCTGGCGCCAGCGTGACACCGGCGAGGTCGACCTCCAGATGCTCGAGGACGTCGGCGCCGACGGACAGGACGCGATCGAGCTCGAGGCGGCGCGGCTGACCGCATGGCTCGGCGGCACGCGGGCGCTGCCGCGGTTCCCCTCGCCGCTGTCGAAGGCCCGCGGTGCGGTCACAAGCGAGCTGCCGCCGGCCCCTGGGTCGCGGCCGCGGCCAGCAGCTCGTCGCGGG
>JBOGXS010000387.1:0-9191 GCA_050693815.1 Thermoleophilaceae bacterium
GGGCGCGCAGCGGGGCGAAGGCGTCGTTGGTCACCTCGCCTGCCCAGGCCAGGTCCCAGAGCGCCTCCTGGAGCTCGACCGGCTCCGTCTCGCCCATGTCCACGAGCAGGTCGGTCCAGAAGGCTGCGCCGGCGCCGAGGCGCTCGCGGAGCGCGTCGTGCAGCGGGCCCTCCGGGCGTTCTCCCCTGTAGGGCGGCGGGCCGAGCCAGCGGGCGTCCTCGCGGAAGTAGAGGGCCACGCGACCGGATCGGCGCCCGATCGCCCCGGCCCCGACCCAGACGAGCTCGCCGCTCGCGCAGAGCTGGTCCATCCACGCCTGCGAGTACGAGCCGGTGCGGCGGGGCAGCACGTCGCGCTCCCACACATCCGGTGCCAGCGCGAGTCCCTGCAGGGGCACGAGCGCCTCGCGCAGCTCGAGCGTGCCGTCCACGCCCTGCCAGGCCGGCAGGAAGCGGGCCAGGGCGCGCTGCTCGGCGGGCTCGACCTCCCTGCGCAGCGTGGCCAGAGAGGCGCGGCGCAGCCGCCGGAGCACGTCGGCGTCGCACCACTCGCGCTCGCTGCCGCCGGGGCGCAGCTCGCCGCGCACCAGCACGCCCGCGCTCTCCAGCTCGCGCAGCACGGGCCCGAAGTCGATTCCGTAGCGGTCCGACACGTCGCGGGTCGTGAACGGACCGTGCGTGCGCGCGTATCGCCGCGCGAGTCGCGGGAGTGGATCGGGCACCTCGTCGATGAAGGCCCGCGGAAGCCCTCCTGGCGGCACCGCCCCGAGCGCGTCGCGGTAGAGGCCGGCGTCCTCGGCCGCGAGCCAGCGCTCCTCAGCGGAAGCCGGCGGCTCGGCCGGCGGCGCACCGATCGCTCTCTTCCCGATCCGCATCCGCACGGCGCGCCGCTCGCGCTCGAGATCGAGCAGCATGCGCTGGGCCGACACCGCGTCGAGGCAGCGCCGCTGGGCCTCCGCGGCCGTCAGGTCGCCCACGGCGCGCAGCACGTCGTGCAGGCCGTCGGCGTTGGCCGCGCGGGTCCGCTCGCTGGTGCGCTGCAGGTCGGCCTCGACCTCCTCGAGCGCGCCCGGGTCGATCAGCTCGCGCAGCTCCTCCTGCCCGAGCAGCTCGCGCAGCAGGTCGCGGTCGAGCGACAGGGCCGCCGCGCGCCGCTCGGCGTTGGGCGTGTCGCCCTCGTACATGTACGTCGCGACGTAGTCGAACAGCAGCGAGGAGGCGAACGGCGAGGAACGCTGGGTCTCGACCTCGACGAGCGACAGCTCGCGCGTATGCAGCCCGCGTAGCAGCGCCTCGAGGCCGGGCAGGTCGAACACGTCGCGCAGGCACTCGCGGTAGGTCTCGAGCACGATCGGGAACTGGCCGTAGCGCTTGGCGACCTCGAGCAGCGACTGCGCCTTGAGCCGCTGCTGCCACAGCGGCGTGCGCTTGCCCGGGCGGGCGCGGGGCAGCAGCAGCGCCCGAGCGGCGTTCTCGCGGAAGCGCGCCCCGAACAGCGCCGAGCTCGAGAGCTCGCGCACGACCAGCTCCTCCAGCTCGTCCGGCTGGACCAGCACGAGGTCGGCGGAGGGCGCCTCGTCGGCGTCGGGCAGGTGGACGATGATCCCGTCGTCCGACCAGATCGCGTCCGACTCGAGGCCGAACCGATCGCGGATGCGCGCCGACAGCGCCAGCGCCCAGGCGGCGTGCACGCGCCCGCCGTAGGGCGACAGGACGCACAGCCGCCAGTCGCCGATCTCGTCCCGGAAGCGCTCGATCACGATCGTGCGGTCGCTGGGCACCACGCGGGTGGCGTCGCGCTGCTCGCGCAGGTAGGCGACGAGGTTGGCGGCCGCGCGCCGGTCGAGGTCGTGCTCCGCGGCCAGCTCGGCCGGGGCGCGGTCCACGGCCTCGCGGGAGAAGGCGCCGATTGCCTCGCCGAGCTCCTTCGGTCGTCCGACGCCGTCGCCGCGCCAGAACGGCACCGCGCCCGGCGCGCCCGGCGCCGGCGTCACGATCACCCGGTCGCGGGTGATCTCCTCGATCCGCCACGTGGAGGCGCCCAGCAGGAAGGTCTGGCCCGCGCGGGCCTCGTAGACCATCTCCTCGTCGAGCTCGCCGACGCGGCGGCCGTCCGGGAGGTGCACGCCGTAGAGGCCGCGGTCGGGGATCGTGCCCGCGTTCGTGACCGCCAGCTGGAGCGCGCCGCGGCGGGCGCGGATCGTGTCCGCGACCCGGTCCCAGACGATGCGAGGCCGCAGCTCGGCGAACTCCTCCGAGGGGTAGCGGCCGTCGAGCATGTCGAGCACGGAGTCGAGCAGCTCCCTGCTGAGCTCGGAGAAGGGGTACGCGCGCCTGATCACGTCGTGGAGCTCGGGCACCTTCCACTCGTCGCCCGTCGCGGTGGCGGCCACCACCTGCTGGGCCAGCACGTCGAGCGGGTTGCGGAGCACGACGGTCGGCTCGATGTCCCCGTCGCGCATGCGCTTGGCCACCACGGCGCACTCGAGCAGGTCGGCGCGGAACTTGGGGAAGATGCGCCCGCGCGAGACCTCGCCGACCCCGTGGCCCGCTCGCCCGATGCGCTGCAGCCCGGCCGTGACCGACTTGGGCGACTCCACCTGGATCACCAGGTCCACGGCGCCCATGTCGATGCCGAGCTCGAGCGAGGAGGTCGCCACCAGGCAGGGCAGCTCGCCGGACTTGAGCAGGTCTTCGACGACGAGCCGCTCCTCGCGCGCGAGCGAGCCGTGGTGGGCGCGGGCCATCAGCGCCGGGGTGTCCTTCCCGTCCTGCTCCGCCGCCAGCTCGTTCAGGCGCACGGCGAGGCGCTCCGCGCCGCGGCGGTTGTTCACGAAGACGATCGTCGACCGGTGCCTTCTCACGAGATCGAGCAGCTCGGGGTAGATGGCGGGCCAGATCGAGCGCTGGGTGGCGGCGCTGTCCCGGATCTCCTGCAGGCCCTCGCCCTGACCGGAGTCGGGTTCGGACATGTTCTCGACCGGCACGTGGATCTTCAGGTCGAGCGGCTTTCGCACGCCGGCGTCGACGATGCGGCAGTCGCGTCCGGCTCCCGCCAGGAAGCGGCCCACCTCCTCGAGCGGGCGCTGGGTGGCCGAGAGCCCTATTCGCTGGAGCGGCCGGCCGGCCACGTGCTCGAGCCGCTCGAGCGTGAGCGCCAGGTGGGCGCCGCGCTTGGTGCGGGCCACGGCGTGGATCTCGTCGACGATCACCGAGTCCGTCTCGGCCAGGAGCTCGCGCGCCCGTGAGGTCAGCATCAGGTAGAGCGACTCGGGCGTGGTGATCAGCACGTCGGGTGGCGTGCGGAGCATCGCCTGCCGCTCCTTCTGGGGAGTGTCGCCGGTGCGGATCGCCACGGACACCTCCCCGCCGATCCCCTTCAGCGGCGCGCGCAGGTTCTTCTCGACGTCGTAGGAGAGCGCCTTCAGCGGGGAGACGTAGACGAGCCGGCCGTGCCCGGGCTCGGCGACGAGGCGGTCGAGGCCCCAGAGGAAGGCCGCGAGCGTCTTGCCCGAGCCCGTGGGGGCGGAGACGAGCACGTTCGCCCCGGACGCGATCGCCGGCCAGGCCCGAGCCTGCGCGGGCGTGGGGCGCTCGAACGAGCGCGCGAACCAGTCACGTACCCGGGGTGTGAAGGAGCTCAGGGGGTCGGAGGGCACCGACCCACGAGCGTACCGCGTCGTCAGTACTGCTCGGCCACCACGCGGTGGAGCTGTACGCCGGCCAGGACGCCGGCGGCGCCCAGCGCGCCCAGCGCGGGCCCGCCTAGCAGGGCGCCCCCGGCCAGGAGGGGCAGGGCCAGCTCCCAGCGCCCGATCGCCAGCCCGGCGAAGGACGAGACGAGCAGCACCATCAGCGCCACCACCGCCATTCTCAGAGCCCCGCGGGGTGGCGGATGCGGTAGCCGCGCGGCCGGCGCATCGTCTCGCTCCAGCGGTTGCCTGTCCGCTTGCGCGCGCTGGTGTCGAAGCGCAGGCCGGCGACGACCATGTACGAGTGCCCGGAGTTGGCGTAGGTGGTGATCCACTCACCGCGTCCGCGCCGGCCCCAGCTCATGAAGCCGGTGGAGTCGAGCGGCGTGTCGAGCAGGTCGCCGCCGTGCAGCGCGTGGGACATCGAGCCCGAGCAGTCGTAGCCGGAGTCGCGCCAGCGACCGTGGCCGCCGCCGTACTTGTAGGGCTTGGTGGCGATCTCGTTGCCCGCCTCGATTACCGCCTTGACCTCTTCCGGGGCGGAGGCGGGGGCGACGGCCAGTCCGTTCGCGTCGAGATAGGCGTCCTCGGTCGACGGGACCGGAGCGCTCCCGCTGGCCCGCTTGCGCACCAGGCGCTGCTCGTAGCGGGTGGCACGGCCGTTCGCGCGCCGGTCCTCGGCGCGCTCGAAGCGGCGCATGCTGCCGGCCGTGCGCCGGCCGAACTGGCCGTCTGCGACGGTGTTGTAGCCGGCCCGGTCGAGGTAGCGCTGGAGGCGCTTCACGTCGTACCCGCTCGACCCCTGGCGCAGGGTCCGCGAGCCGTACGAGGCGGCGGCAGCCTCGGCCGCCGGGACCAGCGTCAGCGCGGCTACGGCCAAGCCTGCGCGCAGCGTCCTGTGCATGTGCGTAGGTGCTCCAATCTCTTCTCGTGCGCCTACGGGGTTAGCTGTCGGGCTCGCGCCAGAAGAGCGGCGCTACGCGGTCGAGGCCGCGATTCGCCCCAGAAACCTGTGGGTCCCCCGCTCCCCGGCCGCGTGGCGGCCAGGGACTCGGCTATGGCTCCTTGCGGTCGGGCACCTTAGCAAGAGCCGCGGCGCGAGCGAGCACCGCATCCAGCATCGCCTCGGTCAGCTTGCCGGTGAACGTGTTCTGCTGGCTGGGGTGGTAGGTGCCCAGGAGGACCGGGCTGCCCTCCGGCCGGTGCTCGGCCCCGTGGCCGAAGCGCGGCTTGGGGCGCAGGTCGAGCAGCCGGCAGGCCGCGTCCCAGGCGTAGGCCCCCAGGCAGACGATCACCTCGGGCTGGATCAGCTCGAGCTCCTCGGCGGCGTAGGGCAGGCAGTTGTCGCGCTCCGCCGGGAGCGGCCGGTTGGCCGGCGGGGCGCAGCGCACCGCGGCCGCGATCCAGGCGCCGGTCAGCTCCAGGCCGTCGCCTGGATGGATCGAGGTGGGCTGGTTGGCGAACCCGGTGCGGTGCAGCGAGCCGAACAGCCAGTCGCCCGAGCGGTCGCCGGTGAAGACGCGGCCGGTGCGGTTTCCGCCGTGGGCGGCCGGGGCCAGCCCGAGCACGAACACGCTCGCCTCGGGGTCGCCGAAGCCGGGCACGGGGCGCCCCCAGTACTCCTCGTCGCGAAAGGCGGCCCGCTTCTCGCGCGCCACCCGCTCGCGCCACTCCACCAGGCGCGGGCAGCGGCGGCAGCGCACGACGCGCTGCTCTAATCCTTCAAGCGGTGTCCGGTCGTGAACAGCCACTGGGACCAGGCGTACACGGGCAGCGCCAGCGCCGCGGTTACGCCCAGCGAGAGCCAGACCGACACGTCGCTCTGGCCCAGGAACCCGAAGCGCACCGCGTTGACCAGGTAGAAGACGGGGTTGAAGTGGGACAGCTCCTCCCAGGGCGAGGGGAGCACCTCGATCGAGTAGAACACGCCGCCCACGAAGGCCAGCGGGAGGATCACGATGTTGGCGATGAAGGTCGTGTGGTCCCAGGTCTCGGCGTAGATGCCCACCACCACGCCGAGGGCGCTGAACAGCAGCAGCCCCAGTCCCACCGCCGCCACCAGCGCGAAGGGCCGCTCGACCGGCACGTCCACCAGCAGCGCGGCGAGCACGAGCAGCGACACGCCGATGGCCAGCGCCCTGAACACCCCGCCGACGGTGTACCCGAGCGTCATCTGCCAGGGCCGCATCGGCGCCGACAGGACGTCGTGGATGTAGCGGTCGAAGCGGGCCTGGAAGATCGACGACGCGTTGTTCGCGTAGGCCGCCTGCACCATCCCCATCGTGATCAGGCCGGGCACGATGAAGACCTCGTAGTCGACCTCGCCGACCTGGTCGATCCGGCCGCCGAGCGAGAGCCCGAAGACGAGGATGAACAGGATCGACGAGATCACCGGCGCCAGCACGGTCTGCGTCCAGAGCTTCGAGACGCGCAGCGTCTCCCGCTTGCAGAGCCAGACCAGGCCCGTCATATCGAATCCGCGCGCACCGGGCCGAGCCCGGTGCTTGCGGCTGACGCCATGGCCTTCACGTAGACGTCCTGGAGCCTGGTGACGCCGAAGTGCTCGCGCAGGCCGGCGGCGCTGTCGCGCGCGATGAGGCGACCCCCGCGGATGAGGGCGATCTCGTCGCACAGCTGCTCCGCTTCCTCGAGATAGTGCGTGGTGAGCAGGATGGTCGTGCCCTCGGCGTGGAGGCGGCGGATGTAGCGCCACAGCTCGGTGCGCAGCTCGAAGTCCACGCTTGCGGTGGGCTCGTCCAGGATCACGAGCCGGGGGCGGTGCATCAGGGCGCGCGCGAGCAACAGCCGTCTGCGCTGGCCGCCCGACAGCTTGGGGGCGCGGGTGTCGCGCTTGTGGCGCAGGCCGAAGGCGTCGATCAGCTCCTCGGCCCGCTCCTCGGGGTCGTCCATCCCGAAGTAGCCGCCGTGGTACATGAGCGTCTCCCGCACCGTGAGGAACCGATCCAGGTTGATGTCCTGCTCGGCGAGGCCGATCCGAGCGCGAGCGGTGAGGGTGTGGTGAGGCTCGCCGAAGACCGCGATCTCGCCCGAGGTCACGCGCAGCAGGTTGCAGATCGCGCTGATCAGCGTGGTCTTGCCCGCGCCGTTGGGTCCCAGCAGGCCGAAGAAGGCGCCGGCGGGGATATCGAGGTCGAAGTCCTCGAGGGCGACGGTGCCGTCGTCGTATCGCTTGGTGAGTCCCCGCAGGCTGAGCGCAGGGTCGGTGCGGAACACCGCTACGAGGCTAGTGGACGGCGCCGTGGCCCTCGGAGGCGGCTCGGCCGCCTCCGAGGGCTTTGCCGTAGTGCCTCTCGTAGTAGTCGCGGTACTCGCCCGAGCGGATCGGGCCCCACCAGTCCTCGTTGTCGCGGTACCACGCGACGGTGCGCGCGAGGCCCTCGTCGAAGTGCACCTGCGCCGACCAGCCCAGCTGCTCGCGGATCTTCTCGCTCGACAGCGAGTAGCGGCGGTCGTGTCCGGGCCGGTCCCTCACGTGCTCCACGAGCGACTCGTCGGCGCCGGTCAGCTCGAGGATGCGCCGCACCACCTCGATGTTCTCGCACTCGTCCGGGCCGCCCACGTTGTAGGCCTCGCCGGGCCGCCCCTTCTCGAGCACGGCCTGGATGCCGCGGCAGAAGTCCTCCGCGTAGAGCCAGTTGCGCACCTGGCGGCCGTCGCCGTACACGGGCAGCGGGTCGCCGTGCAGGGCGTTCAGCACCATCAGCGGGATCAGCTTCTCCGGGTGCTGGCGCGGGCCGTAGTTGTTCGAGCCGCGGCAGATCAGCGCCTCGATGCCGTAGGTGTGGGCGTGGGCCGAGACGAGCAGATCGCCGCCCGCCTTGGTGGCCGAGTAGGGCGAGGAGGGGTCGAGCGGCGAGCGTTCGGTGAACGAGCCGTCCTCGATCGAGCCGTACACCTCGTCGGTGGACACCTGGACGTAGCGCGCCACGCCCAGCTCGCGCACCGCGTCGAGCAGCACGCCTGTGCCGATCACGTGCGTGCGCGCGAAGGCGTTCTGGTCGGCGATCGAGCGGTCCACGTGCGACTCGGCGGCGAAGTTGACGACCGCGTCGCAGCCCTCCATCAGCTCGCGCACGGCCTGCGGGTCCTCGATCGCGCCGACCACCAGCTCCACGTCCTCGGACAGGTTCTCGCGCCGGCCGGCGTAGGTCAGCTTGTCGAGCACGACGATCGAGTGCTCGTCGCGGAGCATGTGGACGAAGGTCGAGCCGATGAACCCGGCGGCGCCGGTCACGAGCAGCCTCACACGCGCACCCCGAGGTAGGCGTCGAGGCCGTCCCGCCAGCCGGGCAGCACGTGGCCGCGCTCGCTGCGCAGGACGGAGTAGGCCGGACGGGGCGCCGGGCGCGGGAAGTCGGCGGTGGTGCAGGGCTGCACGCGTGTGTCAACGCCCGCACGGGCGAATATCTCGCGCGCGAACTCGAACCAGGAGCACCGGCCCGCGGCGGCCATGTGGTGGATGCCGTAGCTCTCGGTGGCCGCCAGCTCCACCAGCGCTGCGGCCAGGTGGCCGGTGAAGGTCGGGCAGCCCACCTGGTCGTCCACCACGCGCACCTCGTGGCCGCGGCCGAGCATCGTCTCCACGAAGTTCGGGCCGCCGGGGCCGAACAGCCATGACGAGCGCACCACGAAGTGGCGCGGGTTGGCCTCCGCCGTGGCCCGCTCGCCGGCCAGCTTGGAGCGACCGTAGGCGGAGAGCGGGTTCACCGTGTCCGACTCCACGTACGGCTCGCCCTTCGCGCCGTCGAACACGTAGTCGCTCGACACGTAGACCACCGCGCCCGCCGCCTCGGCCACGCTGCGAGCGCCGTCGCCGTTGACCCGCGTGGCCTCGGCCGCGTGCTCCTCGGCCCCGTCCACGTTCGTGTAGGCGGCGCAGTTGAAGACGAGGTCCTGCGCGCCGATGGCGGCGCGCACCGCGGCCCGGTCGGTCACGTCGAGCTCCGCGTGCGGGAGCGCGAGCCCGGCGGACAGGCGCGCCACGTCCCGGCCGAGCATGCCGCCCGCCCCGATTACGACGGTCCTCACGGAACGAGATTGCCGAAGCGGTCGCGCGCGCTGAGCACGCGGGCGCCGGCGGGTACGGGGAAGACGGTGCCGCGGCGCCGGCGCAGCGTGACCGTCCGGCCGCCATGGCGGTAGCGGATCGTGCCGCCGCTCGCGCTGCGCGGGCGCCAGGTGAGGTCGACGTCGCGCACCGCCTCCGGGTAGTCGATCGCCACGCCGCCCTCGACCTCGCGCAGCCTGAGCGAGCGAGCGGGCCGGACGCGGAAGCTGCGCGATCGCAGCGTGTACCGCTTCGCGCGCACCACCATGCGGTACACGCCCTTGGGCGCGTCCCGCGGGACCTCCCAGCGGGCCGTGTAGCGACCGTCGCCGTCGACGGTCCACAGCATCGCGAGGCCGAGGTCGCTGTCCACGCGCCGCCAGCGCGGCCGGCCCCGCGCGCGGCGGCCCGTGAGGGCGATCGGCCCAGGCG
>JBOGXS010000388.1:0-3994 GCA_050693815.1 Thermoleophilaceae bacterium
GGCTGGCGCCGCGCTCGGCGGGCGGGGGCACGGTCCCGCCGCCCTCGTCGCCGTCCCCGCAGGCGACGAGCAGGATCGTGGCAGCGGCTAGCGCAAGACGGAGCATCCTCCCGTTCTACGTGAACGGGAGGATCTCGTCACGCCGCCAGCGCCGCCGGCTGCGGCTCGAGGGCCAGCTCCAGCACCTCGTCGATCGTCATCACCGGGTGGAAGGTCATCGCCTCGCGCACCTCCTCCGGCACTTCCTCGAGGTCGCCGCGGTTGCGCTCGGGCAGGATCACGTCGGTCAGCCCGGCCGCGTGGGCGGCCAGCACCTTCTGCTTGACCCCGCCGATCGGCAGCACGCGGCCCTGCAGCGTCACCTCGCCAGTCATGCCGACGGTGTGGCGGACCGGCCGGCCGCTCAGCAGCGACGCCAGCGCCGTGGTCATCGTGATGCCCGCGCTCGGGCCGTACTTGGGGATCGCCCCGGCCGGCACGTGCACATGGAACTCGCGCTCGTCGAAGCGGTCCTCGTCGATGCCGAGCCGGTCCGAGTGGCCGCGCACGTAGGAGAGCGCGATGCGCGCCGACTCCTTCATCACGTCGCCGAGCTGGCCGGTCAGCAGGAGGCCGTCCTTGCCGCGCATCGAGGTCGCCTCGATGAAGAGCACGTCGCCGCCCGCGCCGGTCACGCTCAGGCCGGTGGCCACGCCCGGCACCGCCGTGCGCTCGGCCGCCTCCTGGAAGAAGCGCTGGCGCCCGAGGGCGGCGCGCAGCTCCGGCTCGCCGATCGCCACCGGCGCCCGCACCTGGGCGGCGGCCAGCTTGGTGGCCGTCTTGCGCAGCAGCGTGCCCAGCTCGCGCTCCAGGTTGCGCACACCCGCCTCGCGCGTGTACTCGGTCACGACGGCGCGGAGGGTCGGGTCGTCGATCGACACCTCGTCGTCGCGCAGCCCGTTGCGCTCGCGCTGGCGCGGCCAGAGGTAGCCGCGCGCGATCGCGACCTTCTCCTCGGTCGTGTAGCCGTCGAAGCGGATGATCTCCATCCGGTCGAGCAGCGGCGCGGGGATCGTCTCGGCCACGTTCGCGGTGGCGATGAACACCACCTGCGAGAGGTCGAGTTCCACGTCCAGGTAGTGGTCGCGGAAGGAGTGGTTCTGGGCCGGGTCAAGCACCTCGAGCAGGGCTGATTCCAGCCCGCCCACCCCGCCGCGCCAGTCGGCGCCGACCTTGTCCACCTCGTCGAGCATGATCACCGGGTTCATCGTGCCGGCGTCGCGCAGGGCGCGCACCAGGCGGCCCGGCAGCGCGCCGATGTAGGTGCGCCGATGGCCGCGGATCTCGGCCTCGTCGCGCACGCCGCCCAGCGACATGCGCACGAACTCGCGCCCCGTCGCCCGGGCGATCGACTCGCCGATCGAGGTCTTGCCCGTGCCTGGCGGGCCGATCAGCGTGAGGATGGCGCCGGAGCGGCGCCTGGCCGAAGCGGCCGGCTCGGCCGGCTGCGCACGGTCGGTATTTCCCTCGAGCCCGCGCTCCAGGCGCAGCTTGCGCACCGCGATGTACTCGACGATGCGGTCCTTCACGTCCTCGAGGCCGGCGTGGTCGGCGTCCAGCACCTCGCGCGCGTGGGATACCGTCTCCCACCCGCCCTCGAGCCGCTCCTCGGAGCGCTCCGACCACGGCACGGCGATCAGCCAGTCGAGGTACGAGCGGATCATCGACGCCTCGCCGCCCTGCTCGCCCATGCGCTCCAGCCGGCCCAGCTCGCGCTCGGCCTGCTCGCGCACCGGCTCGGGCATGCCGGCCTCGTCGATCTCTGAGCGGTACTCGTCGATCACGGAGGCGTCGTCGTCGCCGAGCTCCCTGCGGATCGACTCCATCTGCTTGCGCAGGAAGTACTCGCGCTGCTGCTTCTCGGCGCCCGACTGCACGTCCTCGCGGATGCGGGTGCGCACCTGGAGCTCGGTCAGGCGCTCGCGCTGCAACTTGAGCGCGAGCTCGAGCCGCTCGGTCACGTCGAGCGTCTCGAGCAGCTCGACCTTCTGGTCGTAGGTGAGGTCCGGGGCGTATCCGCCGGTGTCGGCCAGAGCGCCGGGCTCGGTGATCGAGCGCACGAAGGCGGCCACGCGGCCGTCGTCGCCGCGCAGCTCGAGGATCTCCTCGACCACGGCGCGGTACTCGCGCTCGAGGTTGCGCGTGCGGCCGTCCACGGGCACGTCGTCCGGATGCGACTCCACCTCCACGCGCAGCGCGCCGGTGGGGTCGGTGCTCGCAGCGCCGATGCGACCGCGGTGGACGCCCTCGAGCGCCACCGCCCGTCCGCCGCCGGGCAGGCGCACGCGCTCGACCACGTTGGCCACCGTGCCCACTCCGGCGAACTCCTCGCCCTTGCGGGGAACCAGCACCACGCGGTCCGCCTCGCCGACGTCGATCGCCAGCGTGACCGTCATGTTGGGGAAGACGACGGAGTCGTCGACCGGGACCAGAAGCAGGGTTTCCATGTGGGTCTCCATCGGCGTGCTTACGCTTTGTAAGCAAGTCTAGCGACGCGACTGGTAGAAAGGGCCGCCGAGACACCGACACGGGAGGTCGTGAGATGCCGCGGAGGACCGCGGAAGCGCGCTGGGACGGCTCGCTTCAGGAGGGCAACGGCACGATGCGCATGGCCAGCGGCGCCTACGAGGGGCCGTACTCGTTCCAGTCCCGCTTCGAGGAGGGGGACGGGACCAATCCGGAGGAGCTGATCGCCGCCGCGCATGCGGGCTGCTTCTCGATGGCGCTGTCGGGCGAGCTGGGCCGGGCCGGCCACGAGGCCGAGAGCGTGGAGACCACGGCTGTGGTGCACCTGGACAAGCTCGACGAGGGCTTCGGCATCACCCGCATCGAGCTCTCCACGCGCGCCCGGGTGCCGGGCGTCCAGGAGGACGAGTTCCAGCGCATAGCCTCGGCGGCGAAGGATGGGTGCCCGGTCTCGCAGGCGCTCGGCGCGGTCGGGTCGATCGAGCTCTCGGCCGAGCTCGTCTAGCTGCGACGGATGGACGACGCGCAGGCCGCCGCCCGCTCCGCCGCCGCGGCGGCGGCGGTCTCGCTCGTCGAGCCCGGGATGACGATCGGCGTGGGCTCCGGGCGGGCCGTGTGGAAGGTGGTGTCGCTGCTCGGCGAGCGGGGCGATCCGGTCCGCGCCGTCGTCGCGTCCTCGCGCACCGACGAGCTGGCCCGGGGCGCCGGCATCGAGGTGGTGGAACTCGACGGGACGTTCGAGCTCGACCTCGCCCTGGACGGCGCCGACGAGGTCGACGCGTCGCTGCGGCTGATCAAGGGCGGCGGGGGCGCGCTGCTGCGGGAGAAGATCGTGGTGTCCGCGGCACGCCGCTTCGTGGTGGTCGCCGAGACGGACAAGTGGGTGGAGCGGCTGGGACAGAACTTCCGGCTGCCGGTCGAGGTGGTGCGCTTCGGCTGGCGGGACACGCGCCGGCGGGTGGCCTCGCTGCTCCCGGACGCGGTGCTGCGGCTGGGCGCGGACGGCGAGTCCTACGTGACCGACGAGGGCCACTTCATCCTCGACTGCGCGCTGCCGGCCGAGGCCGACCTGGACGCCCTCGACGCGGAGCTGAAGCACCTGCCGGGCGTGGTGGAGCACGGCCTCTTCCTCGATCTGGCAGAACGCGCGCTGCTGGGGGCCCCCGACGGAAGCGTCGAGGTGCTCGAGCGCGGCTGAGCCGCCGGCCCACCTCGGCCGCCGGCCGCCCCAGCGCAGCGACGCTATCTGGATCTGCCGCGCATACCGCGGTCGATCCAGATCGCATGCTTGGCGCCCGGCTCACAGCTCGCCCTCGGACACGGTGACGGCTCCGCTTCGGCGCCTGTCGCCGCGTGGCCGGACCAGCAGGCGGATCTCGCGGCCGAAGCTCTCCGCGGCGATCAGGTAGACGGCCTCGCGTGCGCTGACCCGCAGCGTGGCGAGCGCCGTGGGCGCCGCCGCTGCCTCGGCGGGGCCGGCGCCGAAGGC
>JBOGXS010000389.1:0-3597 GCA_050693815.1 Thermoleophilaceae bacterium
CCCCTGCCCGAGCCGCCGGACGAGGCGGCGCCGGCCGACGCCGGGCCCTTCCGGGGCGCGGAGCCGGCCGCGCCGGCGGGGCGCTAGGTGCTCACCGGTCGTCAGGCCGGCGGGGCCGCGACCGTGCGCAGGCGGGCCTTCGCGTCGACCGAGGTGCGCATCGTCGCCGGCCTGACGGTGATGGCGCTCGCCCTCCGAGTCGCCTTCGCGCTCGCCATCGATCGCCCGGGCCTGCCCTTCAACGACATGCTCTTCTACCACTCGACGGCCAAGGCGCTGGCCGAGGGCCTCGGCTTCATCAGCCTCGACCAGAACCCGACGGCCCGCTGGCCGCCGGCCTTCCCGTTCCTGCTCTCGCTGGTCTACCGGGCCTTCGGCTCGGACCACGCATACGCCGAGATGCTCAACGCGGTCCTCGGCGCGGCGACCGTCCCGCTCGCCTACCTGGCCGCCCGCCGCGCCTTCGGCCGCGGCGCCGCGGTCTTCGCCGCCGGGGCCCTGGCGGTGATGCCCGGGCAGATCCTCTACGCGGAGTCGATCCTCGCGGAGCCGCTCTACACGCTGATCCTGATCGGGTTCCTGGCCATGCTCGTGAGCCTGCCCGACCGGCGCCTCTCCGCGGCCGCGATCGGCGTCGCGGTCGGGGTCGCGGCGCTCACCCGCGGCGAGGGGCTGCTGCTGCTGGCCGTCCCGCCCGTCGTGTGGTGGGGGACGCTGGCGCGGCGCGAGCTGCTGCTTCGCACCGCGGTGACGACGCTCGCCGCCGTCCTCGCGATCGCGCCCTGGACGATCCGCAACGCGTTCGTCGTGGACGCCTTCGTGCCGGTCTCGACCAACTCCGCACAGACGTTCTGGGCGGGCCACAACCCCACCGCCAACGGAGGCGCGACCTACGCCCGGGGCGAGATCTACGCCGAGCTCCAGGACCTGCCGCCCGAGCGCTTCGAGGTCGAGCAGGCGCGGCTGCTGCGCCGCGAGGCGCTCGAGTACATGGTGGAGAACCCGCTGCGCGAGCTCAGCCTCATCCCCCGCAAGCTGCTCTACCTCAACATCGGCGACTCGCGCGCGATCCAGGCCGGCTCCACGCTCAGCGAGCGCGCCGCGTCCGGGGCGCCCGTGACCGCCGGGATCACACCGGTGATCGTCCCCACCTCCAACACCGCCGTCCTGCTCGGAGTGGTCGCGGACGTGGCGTGGTACGGGCTGCTCGCGCTTTTCGTCGTCTCCCTGGTGCTCATGTGGCCGGTCCTGTGGCGCAATTCGCTCGGCCGCGCCGGGATCGCGCTGACCGCGATCTCGCTCGTCCTCTACGGCTTCGTGCTGTACGGCAACTTCCGCTATCGCATGCCGCTGCAGCCGGTCATGATCCTGCTGGCGGCCCCCCTCGTGAGCCGAGTGTGGGCGCAGCGATCTGTCCTGCGCCAGCGGCCCTGACCCGCTCGCCGGCGCGTTCCCGGATGCGGCGCGACCACCGCTGAGCGCGCCGCCGCGCCGGCCGCTCGACGAGCACGTAGGAGAGCCAGCCGCAGAGGATCGACGCCGGCAGCACCACCGCCGCGAGCCGCAGCATATCCACCGGCCGCCCGTCGGTGGGGAAGTCGAGCGCCGCCACGCAGAGCTGGATCGCGATCAGGTGGTAGAGGTAGATGCTGTAGCTGATCTCGCCGAGCCAGCGCGAGAGCGGGTTTGTGAGCGGCCAGCGCAGCGCGGGCGGCAGGAAGTCGCTCGCCACGGCGAAGACCGCGAACGAGAGCGGTACCGCCAGCGCGAGGAGGAGCGGCTCCTGGAAGCCGGCCCCGGCGATCACGATCGGGTCGTCGGAGGGAGTCGTCCAGAGCCCGACGAGGACCATGAGGAGCGCGAAGAGCGCGAGGGACGCTCCCGCTACCGGCACGGCCAGGCGGCGCGCCCTCTCCGCAGCGACTCCCCTCCGCAGCCGCACCAGCGCCCAGGCGGCGGTCATGCCCGCCGCGAAGTCGACGGCGAAGAGCGGGAACTGCTTCCAGATCAGGTGCAGGTCGGACGGCGCGAAGGCGTTCTGGAAGTGGTCGTCCGGCGGGTCGAGCGCGATCCGCCAGACGACGGTGATCGCGATCCCGAGCGCGAGCCCGAGCCACGGTCGCCGCAGGTACGCGCCGGCCACGGCCGCCAGGAGGAGGTAGAAGATCATCTCCACCGAGAGGGTCCACAGCGCCGGGTTCACGCCGAACCCGGGGAAGTAGGCCGGGTAGGCGAGGGCGGCTTCGTTGTGGAGGAAGAGCACGTGCCAGAGCAGCGGCAGTGGCTCCCAGGGCGACGGCCCCGCCACCGGTCCGGTGGTCAGCAGCGGCCAGAGCGCGATGAGGGCGAGCAGGCTGATGTAGTAGGCAGGCGCGATGCGGGCGACGCGCCGGATGGCGAAGGCACGCAGGTCGCCCAGGCTGCCGCGCGCCGCGACCGGCAGGAACATCACGAAGCCGCTGATCAGGAAGAGCAGGTCGAGCGACATGAACCCCGAGGTGAGCAGCGCGCGCGGCAGCGCTCCGTCCGGCACCCACTCGGAGCGAAGGAAGAGGTGGTACATCACGATCGCCAGCACGGCGGCGCCGCGAAAGGCGTCGAAGGTGGGGACGTAGACCGGACCGGAGACCAGCTCCGGCTTGCCCGGACGGCTCATCTGCCTTCCGCCGGGCCGAGCGCGCGGAAGCGCCTCAGCGCCCGGCGCGAGGTCTCCGGCCGCGTGCGGGACGATGCCGCGGACATCACGCCCCACGCCTCGCGGTGCTCGGGCTCCGCGCGCAGGTAGCGCCGTAGCCTCGCCAGCCCCTCGTCCAGGCGGCCGGCCCGAAGCGTGAGCACGGCCCGGTCGTACTGGAGCGAGAGGTCCGGGTTCAGCAGCCGCGCGCGGCGAAGCAGGTCGTCCGCCTCGCGCACGGTCCGGTCGTCGAGCTGCTCCACGGGCATCCGGGCGAGCTCCTGCCCGCGCGCCTCGAGGCGCGCGTCGCGCCACGACACGGCGAGCCAGCCCGCCGCGAGCAGCGCCACCAGGGCGAGGACGATCCGCTGGGCCATGACCGGCTTCAGTCTGCCAGCGTTGGACCGCCCCGTCGGTCGCGCCGGACCAGCACCTCGTAGTCGCCGAAGCGCCGCGCCGGGCGGAACGCGCTGCGCAGGTGGCGGTCGAGCAGCCTCGCGCCGCTCTCGCGCCCCGAGTCGTTCGGCTCGCGCTCGCTGGCGACGGGGGAGAGCCACCGCACCACCAGCGCGGTGTCGCTGCGCTCGATGTCCCGGACCATCTCGCGCTGCACGTCCGGCTCGGTCACCACCCCGGGCTGCATGATCGGATACCGGGTCGGGTTGGGGCGACCGACCAGCACGCTCACGAGCGGGTTGCCCACCCGCACCCGGTCGTGGCGCGGGTTGGCGACGAACACGGGCTCGCCGGGCGGCACCCGGTCGCGGACGTACGCGGACAGGCGCTCGAGCGCACGCGCCTCGCGGGGCTCCGCCCGCACCCCGTCCCCGGGCGGCACGTCCAGCGCAGCCAGCTCCGGCGGGTGCAGCAGCTGGACGCCCTTGCGATCGAGCGCGTAGGCCGCCGGCAGGGCCAGGGCCAAA
>JBOGXS010000390.1:0-7367 GCA_050693815.1 Thermoleophilaceae bacterium
CCCGTGACCGGGCCGGGCAACCGCCCGCTCAAGTCGCTCAGCGACATGCTCAAGGGCAAGCAGGGCCGCTTCCGCCAGAACCTGCTCGGCAAGCGCGTGGACTACTCGGGCCGCTCGGTCATCGTGGCCGGCCCCGAGCTGCGCATCCACCAGTGCGGGCTGCCCAAGCTGATGGCGCTCGAGCTGTTCAAGCCGTTCATCATGGCCCGGCTCGTCGAGCGCAAGTCGGTGCAGAACATCAAGGCGGCCAAGAAGATGGTCGACTCGATGATCCCCGAGGTCTGGGACGTGCTCGAGGAGGTCATCCAGGAGCACCCGGTGCTGCTCAACCGCGCGCCCACGCTCCACCGGCTCGGCCTGCAGGCCTTCGAGCCGGTGCTGGTCGAGGGCAAGGCCATCCAGGTGCACCCGCTCGTCTGCCACGCGTTCAACGCGGACTTCGACGGCGACCAGATGGCCGTGCACGTGCCGCTGTCCGCCGAGGCCCAGGCCGAGGCGCGCCTGCTGATGCTGTCGGCCAACAACATCCTGTCGCCGGCGCACGGCAAGCCGCTCGCCACGCCCTCGCAGGACATGGTGCTCGGCTCCTACTACCTGACCTACGGGCCGGATCAACAGGGACTGACCGATCTGCGCCAGCTCGAGCAGGCCGGCAAGTGGAACGAGCGCAAGCACGGCAAGCGGCCGCACGTGTTCCGCTCGGCGCAGGAGGCCGAGCTCTCCTACGAGGCGGGCGCGGTCCGGCTGCACGACCTGGCCGAGTACCGCCAGCGCCACCGCGAGGAGCACACGCTCACGACGGTGGGCCGGATCATCTTCAACGAGCGCGTCGAGCGCGCGCTCGAGGACGCCCTGGGCGAGGAGTACGACCCGTCGACCTACGAGTTCGTGAACATCCCGCTCAAGAAGCGGGACATGGGCGAGGTGATCGAGCGGCTCGTGGACGCGCACGGCCCCTACGCGACCGCGCTGGTGCTCGACGCGTTCAAGGAGCTCGGCTTCCACTTCGCCACGCAGGCCGGCATCACGATCTCGAAGAACGACGTGGTGATCCCGCCCGACAAGGAGGAGATCCTCGAGCGCTACGAGAGCGAGGTCTCGGAGATCCAGGACCAGTACGACATGGGCCTGATCTCCGACGAGGAGCGCAAGGCGGCCGTGACCGAGAAGTGGTCGGCCGCGACCGACGAGGTGGGCGAGGCGATGCAGCGAAACCTCGACCTCCTGAACCCCATCTTCATGATGGCCAACTCCGGCGCGCGCGGGTCGTTCAAGCAGATCCGCCAGCTGGCCGGCATGCGCGGCCTCATGGCCAACCCGAAGGGCGAGATCATCGAGCGCCCGATCAAGGCCAACTTCATGGAGGGCCTGACGGTGCTCGAGTACTTCATCTCGACCCACGGCGCCCGCAAGGGCCTCGCCGACACGGCGCTGCGCACGGCGGACTCGGGCTACCTCACGCGGCGGCTCGTGGACGTGGCGCAGGACGTGATCGTGCGCGAGGAGGACTGCGGCACCGACGAGTTCATCGAGATGCCGCTGCTCGACGACGGCGGCCAGCCCAACGGGCAGCTCGAGGGCCGCTACACGGCGCAGGAGATCAAGACCAAGCGCGGCCGCGGCCTGGTCGAGAAGGGCGTGCTCATCGCGCAGGCCCACATCGACGAGATGGCCGAGGCCTACGGCGACGAGCAGGTCGGGGTGCCGGTGCGCTCGGTGCTCAAGTGCCGCGCCGAGGGCGTGTGCCAGCGCTGCTACGGCAGGGCGCCCGCCACCGGCAAGGTGGTCGCGATCGGCGACGCGGTGGGCATCATCGCCGCCCAGTCGATCGGCGAGCCGGGCACCCAGCTCACGCTGCGTACCTTCCACACGGGCGGCGTGGCCGGCGCCGACATCACGCACGGCCTCCCGCGCGTGGTGGAGCTGTTCGAGGCGCGCAAGCCGAAGGGCCTGGCCGAGCTGGCCACCGTCGAGGGCACCGTCGCGGTGGAGGACACCGAGAAGGGCCTCAAGGTGATCGTGACCGACGCGTCGGGCGAGGAGCACGCCTACGCGTTCCCGCGCCGGACGCGGCTGCTGGTCGAGCGCGGCCGGAAGGTGGTGCCGGGCGACCAGCTCAACGAGGGCTCGATCTACCCGCACGACATCCTCGGCTATGGCGGCGAGTCCGAGCTCGAGCGGCGCACGAAGACCGAGCAGTACCTCGTCATCGAGGTGCAGAAGGTCTACAAGTCGCAGGGCGTCGACATCAACGACAAGCACATCGAAGTGATCGTGCGGCAGATGATGAAGAAGGTCCGGGTGGACCAGAAGGGCGACACCACCTACCTGCCGGGCCAGTTCGTCGACCGCAACGAGATGCTCGAGGTCAACGCCAAGCTCAAGAAGGACAAGGCCGAGCAGGCCCAGACCGAGGAGATCATCCTCGGCATCACGAAGGCCTCGCTCGCGACCGACTCCTTCCTCTCGGCCGCCTCCTTCCAGGAGACGACCAAGGTGCTGACCGACGCCGCGCTCGAGGGCAAGACCGACCGGCTGCTGGGCCTGAAGGAGAACGTGATCATCGGGAAGCTGATCCCGGCGGCCACGGGGCTGCGGCGCTACCGCCGGCTCGAGATCGAGCCGACCGAGCCGATCCGGCGCCACACGCCGGAGGAGATCGGCCTGCTCGACGACTCCGAGCTGGCCGCCGAGCTGGGCCTGGGCGACTCGGGCGAGATCGAGGGGTTCGGCTTCGGCGACGGCGGGGACGGCGGCGACGCCTTCGGCGACCTGGCCGATCTGCCCTCGGACGGCGGGGACGGCTCAGAGGGGTAAGCCGTCCGGGGGCTCACGCCCTCGGACCCCCGCTGATTCCTGGCCGGCCCAGGTTCTGGGCCCAGGCAAGCAGCAGGGAGACGTGCTCGTCGGTCAGCCCGACCGGCGAGCTCGTCTCCACCAGCAGGGTGGGGGCCTCGCGGCCCTCGGCCCAGGCCCGGCACTCCTCGTTGAGGTTGTCGTCGATCCAGGCGGCCGGGCGGTCGCCGGCGTACTCGTCGATCGCCTGGACCTTCCAGTGGGCCGAGCCGAAAACGGCCTGGCCGGCGAAGGTGAGGCTCGGCAGGTCGCTGAAGGGCAGCTTCAGCAGGAAGGGGAGGTGCTCGTTGGCGCGCTCCTCCCAGCCCGTGGCCCAGACGAGCTGGAAGCTCTCCGCTAGGGCGACCAGCCGCTCCCCGATGTCCTCGGGGATGCAGTGGGCGACTCCGTCGACCCAGTGCAGGGGGCCGGGCAGCTCGCCGGCGCCCGGGGCGAACCCGAACAGGCTGATCACGCCGTCGACGTCGACGAAGAGGATTGGCTTTCTTGTCTCGTTCGTCACCAAGGTGTCGGTCTGCTCCGGCTTGGGAACAGTAGGTTGACGAGCGGTCCGCCGTCTGACTAAAGCGGGAGGCTCGCGGGCCGATAGCTCGAAGTAGCGGTAGGGGATGGCCGCTCACTTACCCGGACTTGGCTTCTTCTTCTAGTTGACTCTTCAACTCGGAATTCTGCTGTCGCTGCTGTGTGCGCTCGCGACGAACGTCGGCTTCCTGCTCAAGCACCGCGGGGCCTGCGCGGCGCCTGACGTCTCGCTGAGGCACCCGGTCGCGAGCGCCGTCGGGCTGTTCCGGTCCAAGTGGTTCACGATCGGGATGCTGGTCGCGCTGACGGCGTGGATCCTCCACGTGGCCGCGCTGGCGCTGGCGCCCCTGTCGCTGGTGCAGGCGATCATCGCCGGGGGCCTGGTGTTCCTCACGGTGCTCGCCGAGCGCTGGTTCGGCTTCACGGTCGGCACGCGGCAGTGGGCCGGGGTCGGCCTCACCGCACTGGGCCTCGTGCTGCTGGCGGCCACGCTGCCGCATCACGGCGGGGCCCACGCGAGCTACTCGATGGCGGCCATGATCGCCTTCGAGTCGGCGCTGCTGGTGATCGGCACCTTCCTCGTCTTGTCCAAGAAGCTCGGCTCGCACGAGCACCACGGCGTGATGCTCGGCACCGCCGCCGGAATCCTGTTCGGCGTGTCCGACGTGGCGATCAAGGCGCTCACCGGGTCGGTCGGCAGCGACGGCCTCGTGGTGGGGCTGCTGTCGCCCTGGCTGCTCACCTGCATCGCCGCCTCGGTGATCGCGTTCTACGCCTCGGCGCGCGGCCTCCAGAAGGGCGAGGCCGTCCCCGTGATCACGCTGACCAGCGCCGCGGCCAACGTCACGGCCATCAGCGGCGGGATCCTCGTCTTCGGCGACCCGATGCCGAGCGATCCGGTCGGCATCGTCCTCCAGAGCTTCGCCTTCGTGCTCGTGATCGTGGCCGCCGCCCTCACGCCGGCGCCGCTGCGCGCGGCACGCGCCTCGGTCTAGCCGCAAGCGCTCGCTGGACCACGAGCTCGGCGAGCAGCTCCGGGTCGTCGGACATCGGGGTGTGCCCCAGTCCCTTCAGGTAGCGCACCTCGCAGCCCGGGATGAGCCGCTCGAAGCGCCTCGCCTGGCGGGGGAGCAGGAGGAGGTCGCGGGTGCCCCAGAGGATCAGGACCGGGCAGCTGATCGAGTCGAGGCCTCTCACCTGCCCCGCGAACGTATGCGGCAGCGTCGGCAGGAAGCCCCGGGCTTGGCCGAACAGCTCGGTCTGCTCGATCATGTCGTTCGGATCCACGCGCCAGGGCCGCGCGATCGTAAGGCCGGCAAAGAGGGTGCGGCCCAGGCCGTTGCGGAGGATCGCTTCCTGGGCGGGCACATTCTGCGCCAGCCAACGCATTCCCCGCAGGACGTTCCTTCCCCAGCCCCTCTCCCGTTTGTGCTGCAGACCCGCGGGGGAGAGGGCGACCACGGTGAGGGCCCGGCCACGGCGGGCGAGCTCCAGTGCGATCCAGCCGCCCAGCGAGTTTCCGGCCAGGTGGGCGTGATCGAAGCCTGCCTGATCCATGGTCGCCTCGACGGCGTCAGCCAGCGCCTCCGGCGTGGGCTCGACGCCCGCGGGCAGCGTCGGCGATCGCCCGAAGCCGGGCAGGTCGAGCGCCAGTACGTCGAAGCGCTGCTCCAGCAGCGGCAGCATCGGCTTCCAGCCGCGCCAGGTATGGCCGATCCCGTGGAGCAGGACGAGCGGCTCGCCCGAGCCGCCGCGGTGCTGGTCGAGCTCCATGGCGATGGAGGCTACGGCGTGTCGCGAGCACTCCGCTCGGCCGAGTGCGCGCGGATCGGCCTGGCCGCAAGCACACGGCTCGGCCGAGTGCGCGCGGATCGGCTCTCCGCCGTTGCTACCATCCCGCGCCGCATGCCCAGCATCAACCAGCTCGTGCGCAAGGGACGCACCAGGCCCAAGAAGAAGGTCTCCACGCCGGGCCTCAAGTCCGGCCAGGGCCGCAAGAAGCGGATCGCGGCGCCGCAGCGGCGCGGGGTCTGCACGCGCGTCTACACAACCACGCCGAAGAAGCCGAACTCGGCGCTTCGCAAGGTGGCGCGCGTTCGGCTGACCAACGGGATGGAGGTCACCTCCTACATCCCGGGCGAGGGCCACAACCTTCAGGAGCACTCGGTCGTGCTGGTTCGCGGCGGCCGGGTCAAGGACCTGCCGGGCGTGCGCTACAAGGTCGTGCGCGGCACGCTCGACGCGGCCGGAGTGTCCGATCGCAAGAAGGCCCGCTCGCAGTACGGGGCGAAGGCCCGCTAGCCGGTGCCGCGCCGCGCCGCAGCAGGGGTTCGCCCGATCGAGAGCGACCCGATGTACGGGTCGAAGCTCGTGCAGCAGCTGATCAACAAGGTGATGGTGGACGGCAAGAAGTCCACCGCCGAGCGGATCGTCTACGACGCGCTCGACATCCTCTCCCGGCGCACGAACAACGACCCGGTGCCGGCGGTCGAGGAGTCGATCAAGGCGCTCACCCCGGTGCTCGAGGTGCGCTCGCGCCGCGTCGGCGGCGCCACCTACCAGGGGCCCGTGGAGGTGCCCCAGCGCCGCGCCCGCACGCTCGCCGTGCGCTGGCTTATCGAGTTCTCGCGCAACCGGCGCGAGAAGTCGATGGCCGAGCGCCTGGCCGGGGAGCTGGCCGATGCCCAGTCCCAGCAGGGCGGGGCCTACAAGCGCAAGGACGACATCTTCCGGATGGCCCAGGCCAATAAGGCCTTCGCCCACTACCGCTGGTAGCAGGGCGCCGATAGCCGTCGCCTGGCGGCGTCATCGGTCGCTCGCGTGCAGAGCACGCGTCGCTCCCTGCTTCCTTGCCAGGCTCGGCTCTCGGCGCCCTGCAACCAGCGGTCCGCTGGTCGTACGATTCGCTCGTGCCCCTCTACGAGTTCGACTGCGCCGCCTGCGGGGCCCGCTTCGAGGAGATCGTCCCGGCCGGCTGCACCGTCCTCTGCCCGGGCTGCGGCGGCGAGCGGGTGAGCCGGACGTTCTCCCCCATCGCCCCGCCGCGCGCGCCCGTGGGGCTGACCGGGAAGGCGGCGGCCGAGTCGAACGCCCGCCGGGCGGAGCGCGAGGCGGCCAAGAAGGAGCGCTTCGTGGCCGAACGGAAGCGAAGAAGGGGTCAGGGCCCGCCCGGCGCCTAGCATCGAGTGTCGAGTTGCTCAGCCTGAGGCGGAGTTACTCGACACTCGAATCGCCCCCGGCGGCCAGGGCCAGCGCCCCGGCGGCCAGGGCCAGCGCCCCGGCGGCGATCTCGATCGTCAGGCCCGGTCCGGCGGCGCCGCGAGCCCCTTCGTAGCTGCGCAGGACGCCTTCCTCGTCGCTCTCCGGCAGATCGAAGCCGAGCGACCATCCCAGCACCAGCAGTCCGAGCGCGATCAAAGCGAACGCCGCGGGACGCGATCCTCCGATGCCCGCGCCCCAGGCCATCGCCCCGGCCAGCGCGCCGAGCAGGATGAAAGCGCCGCCATGGCGCTCGAAGCCGCTCAGCTCGCAGCGGTCGGCCAGCTCGGGATTCGCGTCGTTGATCACCTCGCAGGAGCCGCTCGCCACGTCGACCGAGGCGACGGTCGCGAACTCGGTCACCACGAGCAGCAGCGCCGCCACGAGACCGGCCGCCGTAATCCCGATGGCAAGCGGAGTTGCGCCCCGCAGAGCCCCCGTGAAGGCGGTCGAACGCCTGCTACCATCACGGGTCGTTTCGCGGGCAGCCCTCCTCTGCGCGCGATCCCGCTCGGTCACGCGGTTCGCGGCCACGTGGAGGCGGGTGTCCCTACGGGCCCGGACAGGGCCTTTTTTCTGCTCGGAATCGGCATCACATCAGGACAGGTCATGGCACGCAAGGTCACACTCGAGAAGACGCGCAACATCGGGATCATGGCGCACATCGACGCCGGCAAGACGACGACGACCGAGCGCATCCTCTTCTACACCGGCCGCACCCACAAGATGGG
>JBOGXS010000391.1:0-4401 GCA_050693815.1 Thermoleophilaceae bacterium
GGTTGCGTCCGCCGGCTTGGGCCATCGTGTCGCGACCCCCGCCGCCGCCGCCGGCCACCTGGGCGGCGGCGCGAACCACGTCGCCCGCCTTCACCCCGCGCTCGGCCACCGCCGGCGCCACGTTCGCCACCAGGTGCACGCGCCCGTCCACGGCCGTGCCGAGCACCACGGCGGCCTCGCCGAGCCGCTGGCGGACCGCGTCGGACAGCGCGAGCAGCGCCTTCGGGTCCGGCACGCTGACCGCCTCGACGACCACCCTCACGCCGCTCACCTCGGCGGCGCCCTGCACCAGCTCGTCCGCCGTGCCGCGGTCGGGCGCGTCGCTCGGCTTGCGCTGGAGCTCCCTGACCCGCTCGCCGAGGCGCTCGACCGCGCGCACGGCCTCCTGCTCGGGCACCCTGAGCAGCGCGGCGATCTCGCGCAGCTGGCCGGTGCGCTCGCGGAACAGCGCCGCGCTCGCCGGGCCGGTCACGGCCTCGATGCGGCGCACGTTTGAGGCGCTCGAGGTCTCGGTTGCGAGGTGGAACAGCCCCAGCTCGGACGTGGCGGCCACGTGCGTGCCACCGCACAACTCGCGCGACACCGCCTCCACCTCGACCATTCGCACCCAGTCGCCGTACTTCTCGCCGAACAGCGCCATCGCGCCGAGGCGCTCGGCCTCGTCGCGCGTGGTCTCGATCGCCCGCACGGGATGGTTCGAGGCGATCCAGCCCGACACCCGGGCCTCCACGTCGGCCAGCTCGTCGTCGGTCAGCCGCTCGCCGTGCGTGAAGTCGAAGCGCAGCTTGTCCGGGCCCACGTAGGAGCCGGCCTGGCGCACGTGGGTGCCCAGCCGCTCGCGCAGCGCGGCGTGCAGCAGATGGGTGGCCGTGTGGTTGCGCATGGTGGCCAGCCGCGCGGGACGCTCCACGGTCGCCCTGACAGCCTCGCCCGGCCCCAGCTCGCCGTCGAGCGGCTCGAGGGCGAGCGCCTGGTCGTCGCCGAGGCGGTACACGTCGGCCACCCGGGCGCGCCCGCCGGGCGTCTCCACCACGCCGGTGTCCGACACCTGCCCGCCGCCCTCGGGGTAGAAGGGCGACTCCTCGAGCTTGGCCAGCACCCAGCCGTCGGCGCGCTCGGCCACGCGCAGGACCGTCTCGGCCTCGGTGGTCTCGTAGCCGACGAAGCGGGTGCGAAAGCCCGCGTCGCGCGCGAAGCGCAGCACGTCGTCGTGCTCCACGTGCACTTCGCCCCCCGCGCTCGCCGTGGCGCGCGACTTGCGGCTGCGGGAGACCTCCCGGGCGCGCTCCATCAGCTCCTCGAAGCCCTGGTCGTCGACCGCCAGGCCCTCCTCGGCCAGCAGCTCCTTGGTCATCTCGTAAGGGAAGCCGAAGGTGTCGTGGAGCCGGAAGGCGTCCTCCGCCTCCACCCAGGAGGTCTGCTCGTCCCGGGCGCGGCGCACCAGGTCGCCGAGCAGGCGCTCGCCCTGCTCGAGCGTGCGGCCGAAGCTCTCCTCCTCGGCGTCCGCCCAGCGCACGACCGTCGGCAGCTGGGCCGCCAGTTCCGGATACGCGTCTTCCATGACCTCGGCAACCCTGCCGGCCAATGCGCCGAGGATCGGCCCCTCGATCCCCAGCACGCGCGCCTGCTGCATCGCGCGGCGCATGATGCGGCGCAGGATGTAGCCGCGGTCCTCGTTGGAGGGGACCACTCCGTCGGCGAGCAGGAAGGTCATCCCCCGCCCGTGGTCGGCCAGCACCGAGAGGGCGCGTGTGGTGGCGAAGTCCTGGCCGTAGCGGCGCCCCGACAGCTCCTCGCCGAGCTCGACGAGCGGGCGGAAGTGCTCGGTCTCGAAGATCGAGGAGACGCCCTGCAGGATGGCGGCCATGCGGTCGAGCCCGAGGCCGGTGTCGATGTTCTTGAACGGCAGGTCGGTGAGCGAGCCGTCGCCGTGGAGCTCGTACTGCATGAAGACGAGGTTCCAGAACTCGAGGAAACGCTCGGTGTCGTCACCCGGCCGGTCGTCCTCGGCGCCGAAGTCGAGCCCGCGGTCGAGGTACAGCTCGGAGCAGGGCCCGCAAGGACCGGTGGGGCCGGCCTGCCAGAAGTTGTCCTCCCGGCCCAGGTGGACGATCCGCTCGTCCGGGATGCCGATGGAGCGCCAGCACTCGATCGCCTCCTCGTCGGGACCGAGGCCGAGCTCCGGGTCGCCGCCGAACACGGTGATCCAGACGCGCTCCGGCTCGAAGCCGAAGCCCCGGGTGGAGAGCTCCCAGGCGTACTCGGCGGCGCCCTGCTTGAAGTAGTCGCCGACGGAGAAGTTGCCGAGCATCTCGAAGAAGGTGAGGTGGCGCTTGGTGGTGCCGACCACCTCGATGTCCACCGTGCGAAAGCTCTTTTGGCAGGACGTGAGCCGCTTAGAAGGCGGCTCCTCCTCGCCCCGGAAGTAGGGCTTGAACGGCTGCATGCCCGCCGTGGTGAGCAGCACGGAAGGGTCGTACGACGGCGGCACGAGCGAGGCCGACGGCACCCGCAGGTGCCCGCGCTCCTCGAAGAACGACAGGAACCGCTCCCGGATCTCGGCAGCCGTCATGGGCATCTGAGTGTAGGTGGCGAGGCCCGTCAGCCCGAGTGGCGCACGCGCCACTCGTCGGGGTGAAGCGCGTCGAGCTGATCGATGCGCTCGAAGTGGCGTGCGTTGCGCGTCACGAGCGGAAGGTCGGCCTCGAGGCAGATGGCCGCCTGCATCGCGTCGCGCATGCCGATGTCCTGCCCGCGGGCGCGCAGGCCTTGCAGCATCGCTCCAGCCCTCGTCCCGGCGCGCCGGTCGAGCGGAAGGCACGGCACGGAGACGAGCGCGCGCACCGGCGACGGATCCGCCGCGTACGAGGCGCCCAGGGCCAGCTCGAAGGCGGAGATGGCGGTAACCCTGTACGCAAGTCCTGCCAGGAGCGTCTCGAGGAGGTCACGTCCGGGTCCGCTCCCGCGCAGATAGTCGATCAGGACATCCGTGTCTAGGACCGGTCGGACCGCCAGCTCGCCCACGCCTCGTCCCTGGACCGCTCCCATTCCAGCACGTCCGCGTCGCTCCAGCTCCCCTCGGCCCCCTCGATGGCTCGCACTAGATCGCGACGCTCGTCCTCACGCTCGAGGTAGGCGCTCAAAGCCTCCTCCACCAGCTCCGAGAAGCCCCGCATGCCCCGATCGGCAGCGGCGGAGCGCAAGCGCCGGTAGAGCGGATCGGAGAGCTCGACAGTCGTGCGCATGCATGCATGCTAGCATGCGGCTCAGAGCGAGGCGTGCGCAACGCTGATCGAAGGCCGGCGCAAGAAGGCCGGCTACAGCTCAACGCCCGTCAACGCCGAGCAGCGCAAGCGCGCGGGTCGAGCGGCCGAACGCCTGGTGAGTCAAGCGCCGGTCTGAATCTAGGCACGGGCCTCGGGCGCCAGAACCCTGGGCCCTGCAACTTCCGTCCAGTTCCCGCCGAAGCTTGCCCTGTCTCGTAGAGCTTTCAGCGCAAAGAATGTGCATTTGCAGCGCACCCCCTCGCGTATGCCCGGGTGCGAGCACGATGACCTACGTGATGGGGACTGAGGAGCTTGTGGGTGAGGCGCGCGCACGGCGCCCCCGGCGGATGAGGTCCCGCGAGCGGACGACCGTGGGGCTGTCGGCGGCAGCCTTCCTCTGCACGGCCGGCGTGCTCGTCACGGTCCTGCCACTCGAGCGCGATACGCAGCCGCTGCTGCTGCTCGGGATGGTCCTCGGCTACGCCCTCATCTCGCGAGTGAGGTTCGAGTTCGGAAACTGCTTCGTCGTTCCGGAGGCGCTCGCCTTCGTGCCGCTGCTTCTCCTGGCGCCGCTGCCGTACGTGCCGCTCCTGGTCGCGCTCGCGGCCGTGCTCTCTGTCGTGCCGGCGGTCTTCGATGGAAGCCTGCACAAAGAACGGGTGGCGACCCAGCTGAGCGATTGCTGGTTCTCGATCGGGCCGGTGCTCGTGCTGGCCGCGTTCGCACCGGGTCAGGCCGCGCTCGAGGACGCCGGAATCTATCTGGCGGCGCTCATCGCGCAGGTCGCGTTCGACTTCGGCTGGGCCGCCTTGCGTGATCGAGCGGTGGACCGCCTGCCGCTCAGGACCATCGTCGACGACTACGCCGGAGTGGTTCGCTTCGACGCCATCCTCGCGCCGATCGCGTTCGCGATCACGCTCTCGGCGGTCGATCAGCCCCTCATGCTTCTCACGATCGGGCCGCTCGTCTGGCTGCTCGAGATCCTCTCCCGTGACCGCCGCGAGCGGTACTCAGCCGCGCTCGAGCTCCAGCGCGCCTACCGCGGGACGGTGATGCTGCTCGCGGACGTCGTCGAGTTCGAGGATCGGTACACCGCCGACCACTCCCGCTCGGTCGTAGACCTCGTTCATGCCAC
>JBOGXS010000392.1:0-9779 GCA_050693815.1 Thermoleophilaceae bacterium
GGCCGGGCCCAGCGCCGTCGCGGTCGGCGACCGCGCCGCCCGGCCCGGTCGCCCGCACGGCCAGCAGATCGCGCTGGTCATGGCCGGCTGCCTGGCCGTCTCGGCGGTCACGCTGCTGTTCCCCTCGACCCCCACCTACGACCCCTGGGCGTGGATCCTCTGGGGCCGCGAGATCACGCAGCTCGACCTGGTCACGGAGGGCGGGCCGTCGTGGAAGCCGTTCCCGATGCTGTTCACGGTCCCGTTCTCGCTGTTCGGCCAGGACATCGCGCCGCTCCTGTGGGTCTGGCTGGCGCGCGCCGGCGGGCTGTTCGGCTGCGCGATGGCCTACCGGATGGCGCACCGGCTGATCGGCGGTGGCGCGTACGGCGCCATCGCCGGCGTGTGCGCCTTCCTGGCGCTGTTCTCGAGCAACAAGTACGTGCGCGACGCCGCGCTCGGCAACTCGGAGCCGATGCTCGCCGCGATAGTGCTGTGGGCCTTCGAGCGCCATCTCGACGGGCGCCGCGACCACGCCCTCGTGCTCGGCTTCCTCGCCGCGCTGATGCGCCCAGAGGCCTGGCCGTTCCTCGGCCTCTACGGCCTGTGGCTGTGGTTTCGCGAGCCCCGGCTGCGGCTGCGCCTCGTGGCCTTCGCGGCGCTGATCCCGGCGCTGTGGATCCTGCCGGAGTGGTGGGGCTCCGGAGACCCGCTGCGTGCCGGCGCGCGGGCCAACGCGCCGAACCCGAGCTCGGTGGCCTTCGAGGAGATCCCCTCCCTCGCGCTCGTCGAGCGCTTCATGAGCGTGACGATCGCGCCGGTCGAGCTGGGCACGGTGATAGCCGTCGGCTTCGCGACCTGGATGTGGCTGCGCTACCGGCGCGATTGGGACACGCTGGCGCTCACCGCCTTCGGGCTGGCCTGGTTCCTGCTGGTGGCCGTGATGACCGAGGCGGGCTTCGCCGGCAACCAGCGCTACCTGATCCCCACCACCGCCGTGGTCTGCGTGCTCGGCGGCATGGGAGCGGTGCGGGTGCTCCAGGGGGTGGAGCGCCTCGCGCGCCGCCACCTCGGTCCGGCCCGAGCCCGACCGGCCACGATCGGCGCGCTGCTGCTCGGTGTGCTGGTGGCCTCGCCGACGATCGTGGCCAAGGCCGACAACACCGCGCGCGTGCGCGGAGGGCTCGAGCACGAGGCGTACCTCTGGCACGACCTCAAGGGCCTGATCGACGAGGCCGGGGGCAAGGAGACGCTGCTCGCATGCGGCGGCGTGTTCAGCGGGCCGTTCCAGACCCAGATGGTGGCCTACGAGCTCGGCATCCACGGGATCCAGGTGGGGTGGAAGGTCACGCCGCCGCCCGGCGTGACGTTCCGGACACGGACGGTGCCCGACGGCCCGCTCGTGACCAAGCCGACCGACGACCGCTTCCGGCTCGTGGGCACGAACGGCAAGTGGCGCCTGCTCACCGTCCCGCCCGAGGGGCGCACCGACTGCCCCAGGGCGAGCCCGTACTCGCCCACCTCCGGGAGGGCCGGCAACGTGGCCACCAAGGACGCGCCGCTCGAGGTGATCGGCGACCCGGACAGGCCGCAGGCGCCATGAGGCGCCGGGACGCTCACTAGGATCGCCGGGTGGCAAGCGTCGCTTCCCGCATCCGCCCGCTGCCGAGCATCCGCTCGCTGCCGTCCTCCTTCGTCCTCCCGGCGGCGGCGCTCGCCGGCCTGCTCGCCCTCTCGGCCTACCTGCGCACCGACTCGCTGGGCGCGTCGCTGTGGATGGACGAGGGGCTGTCGATCGGGATCGCCTCGCAGCCGCTCCTCGACATCCCGGGCATCCTGCGGATGGACGGCTCGCCGCCGTTCTACTACATGCTGCTGTCGGCCTGGATGGACCTGGTAGGCGACGGCCCGGGGGAGACGCAGGCGCTCTCGGTGGCGATCGCGCTCATCTCGGTCCCCGGCGGCCTGTGGGCCGGCTGGAGCCTGTTCGGCCGCCGCGCCGGGCTGTTCTGCGCGGCGCTCTGCGCGGTCAACCCGTTCCTGACCGGCTACGCCCAGGAGACGCGCATGTACTCGCTCATGCTCGTCCTGTCGCTGCTGGCCACGGCCGCCTTCCTGCACGTCTTCGCGTTCGGGCGGCGGCGCTACCTGCCGCTCTTCTTCGGGCTGCTGGCGCTCATGCTGTACACGCACAACTGGGGCCTCTTCCTGGCCGCCGGGCTCGCGTGCGCGCTGGTGCCATGCTGGTACGTGTCCGAGAACCGCCACTCCTTCTGGCGCGACGCGCTGATCGGGTTCGGGGGCGCCGGGCTGCTCTACCTGCCCTGGCTCCCCACGCTGCTGCACCAGGTCCAGCACACCGGCGCTCCCTGGCTGAACCCGCCCAACTTCGGCGCCCCGGTGCAGATATCGAAGTCGCTGCTCGGGGGCGGCACGCCCACCGTGGCGCTGGTTCTGGCAGGCGGCTCGGGCATCGCCGCGGTCGTCGTCCGGCGCGTGGAGGACAAGGAGCGCACCGCGGTGCTCGCGGGCGCCGTGACCGTGCTGGCGACGCTGGTGGTGGCGTGGGTCGTCTCCCAGTTCTCGCCCGCCTGGACCACCCGCTACCTGGGCGTGCTGCTCGGCCCGATGCTGCTGATCGCGGCGCTAGGGCTGACCCGCGCGGGCACTCTCGGCCTGGTCGCGCTGGCGATCGTGTTCGGCATCTGGGCCATCCCGCGCTCGTACGGGCTCGAGAACAAGTCGAACGCGTCGGACCTGCGCGCGCAGGCCGTGCCGGAGCTCTCGGAGGGGGACCTGGTGATCTCGATGCAGCCCGAGCAGGGGCCGCTGCTGGCCTACCACCTGGAGGACCTCGGGGGAGCGCCGGACCTGAGGTTCGCGAGCCCGCTGGGGGCCGTCGAGAACGAGCGGATCATGGACTGGACCGACGCCCACGAGCGCCTCGAGGAGGCGACGCCCGCCAAGAACCTCGACCCCCTGCTTGATAGCCTGCCGCGCGGCGGCCGGGTCCTCATCGTGCATCCGGTCACCAACAAGGCCGACGACTGGGACGCTCCGTGGACTCAGCTCGTGCGGCGCCGGTCCGCGCAGTGGGGGGCGGCCCTGGCGGCCGACGAGCGGTTCGAGAAGATCGGGCCGGTTCCCCGTTTCTACCGCCGCGCCACCCGCATCGGGATACGCGGAGTCCTGTACGAGAAGACGACCGGATGAGCGACGACAACCACCAGCGGCGCCTGGCGCGTCCCGAGATGCGCGAGAAGCCCACCGTGATCCTCGGCGGCGGACCCGCCGGCCTGACCGCCGGCTACCTGCTCTCCAAGAGGGGCCTGCCGGTGGTGGTGCTGGAGGCCGAGGACCAGGTCGGCGGCATCGCGAAGACCGCGGTGCGCGACGGGTACCGCTTCGACCTCGGCGGCCACCGCTTCTTCACCAAGGTCAAGGAGGTCGACGACCTCTGGCACGAGATCATGCGCGAGGAGTTCCTGCTGCGCCCGCGCATGTCGCGCATCTACTGGAACAAGAAGTTCCTCGACTACCCGCTGCGGGGCCCGGACGTGATCAAGAAGCTCGGCCCCGTCGACCTGACCAAGGCGCTGCTCTCCTACCTGTGGGCGCGGCTCAAGCCGAAGGGGCGCGAGGACACCTTCGAGCAGTGGGTCTCGAACCGCTTCGGCCGCTGGCTGTTCAACCAGTTCTTCAAGTCGTACACGGAGAAGCTGTGGGGCGTGCCCACCACGGAGATCCGCTCGGACTGGGCGGCGCAGCGCATCAAGGGGCTGTCGTTCTTCAGCGCCGCGAAGTCGGCCTTCTTCGGCAACAAGGGCAACAAGATCAAGAGCCTGATCTCGGAGTTCCACTACCCACGCTACGGCCCCGGCCAGATGTGGGAGACGATGACCGACGACATCCGCAAGCTCGGCGGCCAGGTGCTCCTCGAGCACAGGGTCAGCCGGCTCGACTTCGAGGGCGAGAAGTGCGTGCGGGTGCACGCGGGCGACCGGGTCTTCGAGCCCTCGGCCGTGATCTCGTCGCTTCCGCTGCGCAGCGCGGTCGGCATCGCTGACCCTCACCCGCGGCCCGAGGTGATCGCCGCTGCGAAGGGCATGCGCTACCGCGACTTCCTCACCGTGGCGGTCGTGCTGAAGGGCGACGACATCTTCCCCGACAACTGGATCTACATCCACGAGCCCGACGTGATCGTCGGCCGCATCCAGAACTTCCGCTCCTGGAGCCCCTGGATGGTGCCGGACCCGACCAAGGCCTGCGTCGGCCTCGAGTACTTCTGCTTCGCCGGCGACGAGCTGTGGGAGATGGACGACGAGAAGCTCGTGCAGCTCGGCATGCGAGAGCTCGAGCAGCTCGGCCTCGCGCGGGCGGAGCAGCTCGAGTTCGGCTTCGTCGAGCGAGTGCCCAAGGCCTACCCGATCTACGACGCCGAGTACGCCGAGCGCGTCTCGACGATCCGCACCTGGCTCGACGGGCTCGACAACTTCATCCAGGTCGGTCGCAACGGGCTGCACCGCTACAACAACTCGGACCACTCCATGCTCACCGCGATGCGCGCGGTGGACAACCTCGTGGACGGCGCGGAGCACGACATCTGGGCCGTGAATGCCGAGTCGGTGTACCACGAGGAGGAGAAGCAGGACGAGAAGCAGCCCTACATCGAGGCTCCCGAGACCGAGTCGATGAAGGAGCCGCTCCGCTCCTGAACAGGATCCGCGCGCACCCGGCCGAGCCGGGCGCTTGCGGCACGGCGGCTGCGCGGCTTCACCTCGCGCCGTGAGCGGCGGCGCTCTGGCCCTGGCGCTCGGCGCCGCGCTGCTGCACGCGGCTTGGAACGTCCTGCTGGCCGGTTCGCGGGACACCGTGGCGGCCACCGGCGGGCTGCTGCTGTGGGGCGTGGTGCTGCTCGCCCCCGCGGCCGCCCTGACCGGCGACGTCTCGGCCTCCGCGGCGCCGTACATCGCGGCCTCCGCCGCGCTCGAGGTCGCCTACTTCGCGCTGCTGGCGCGCGCCTACCGTGGCGGCGAGGTCGGCGTCGTGTACCCGGTGGCGCGCGGCTCCGCTCCCGTGCTGGTGTTGGCCGTCGGGGCGCTCGCCCTCGGCGAGCGCCCCGCCGCGCTGGCGGTCGCAGGCGTGCTGGGCGTGGCCGCCGGGGTGCTGCTGCTCGTACGGCACGAACAAGTTCGACTTTTCCTCGCCATACCGGCCAAAGTCGAACCAAACGGTGCGCGCCGGGACCTGCTGCTCGGCGCAGCGATCGGCGCCACCATCGCCGGCTACACACTCGTGGACAGCGAAGGCCTCGACCACGCCGACCCGATCCCGTACCTCTTCCTCATTACCGCTGCCGTAAGCGCCGCGTACTGCGGCGGCCTTCTCGCCGGCGGACGCGGCGCCGAGCTCAAGGCGGCGGCGCTGCAGGCGCGGACTCCGGCCACCGCCGCCGCCACCTTCGGCGCGTACGCCATGGTCCTGGCCGCGCTCGAGCTCGCCCCGGCCGCGCCGGTGGCCGCGGTACGGGAGTCCTCGGTGATCATCGCCGCCCTCCTGGCGGCGCTGTTCCTCAAAGAGCCGCTCCGCCTCGCGCCCGCCCTGCTCGTCGCCGCCGGCGTGGCGGCGATCGGCCTTGCGTAAGCACTCGGCTCGGCCGAGTGCGCGCGGACCCTACTCGTAGTAGGGCAGCGGCCCGCCGGCCGCGTCGAGCACCGTGCGGTACAGCTCCTCGTTCTCCTTCGGAAAGCGCTCGAGCACGTTGAACTGCTCCTCGGGATCGAGGCGCAGGTCGTACATGTGGCGCTCCTTGCCGCGGTTGTCGCCGATCAGCACCCAGTCGTCGGTGCGGATGAAGAAGCGGTTGTACATGCCGCCGTAGTGGAAGTCGCGGCGCTCCGGCGGGCTGCCGCCCTCCAGCACGGGGGAGAGGTCCGTGCCCTCCATCCAGCCCGGCGGGCTCAGCCCGACCATCGAGAGCATCGTGGGGCCGACGTCGTGGGTGGAGGCGAAGTAGCTGCTGGTCGCGCCCGCCGCGCGGCCGTCCGGGTGGGCGATGATGAACGGCACCTGGGCCAGCTCGGGGTGCAGCTGCGAGGGCACCTTCCCGGTGTAGCCGCGCTCGCCGAGCAGGTAGCCGTGATCGCTCAGCAGCAGGACCACCGTGTTCTCGTGGAGGCCGAGCTCGCGGAAGCGGTCGAGGAAGTGCCCGAGCCAGACGTCGGTGAGCGTGACCTCGGCCGCGTAGATGGCGTGCAGGTGGCGCAGCTGCGCGTCGGTCCAGTTGCGCGCGAAGCCGTAGCGCGTGACCCCGATGTTGGGTCCCCGGTAGGCCGGGTCCTTGTACATGTCGACGTACTGGGGCGGCGGGCTCCAGGGCTCGTGCGGGTCGAAGCAGTCGACGGTGAGGCAGAAGGGCTGGCGCAGGCGGGCCTCGTCGAGCGTGTTGGCCGCCTCCTTGAAGGTGCGCGCGGCGCAGGTCTCCTCCTCGTTCACCCCGCCGCCCGAGTTGGCCAGGTACTTGCGCATGCCCGGGATGTAGCGCTCGTCGCGCACCTGCTCGGGCAGCCAGTCGTAGACCACGCTCAGCGGCACCGACTCGGGCGGCTTGATGAAGCCGGACTGCCCCTCGACCGACTTCCAGTGGCTGAAGCTCCTGCGAAACGGCTCGTATGCCTTGGTGAAGCCGATGTGCGGGTTGTCCGACACCTGGGCCACCCAGTAGCCGTTGCGGCGCAGCTCGCTGGTGAAGGTGCGCTCGGTGTCCTCGATCGGCAGCCAGCCGGGGCTCTGCCCGAGCTCCTCGTTGGGGACGAAGTTGCGGTAAGGGAAGATCCGCTTGGCCGTGAAGATCGAGCGGCGGGCGGGGATCGTGACCATGGCCTCGGGGAAGGCGCGGTTGAAGCGAAGGCCGCGGGCGGCCAGGCGGTCCACGTTCGGAGTCTTCACCCGCGGGGACCCGTAGGCGCCCACGTGATCGGGCCGCAGGCTGTCGACGATCACCAGCAGGAGGTTGAGGGGGCCCCCCGCGCCGGCTTCGTCCATCGAGCAGCCGGCATTTGGGAGCAGGGCAGCGCCCGCCGTACCGGCGGCGCCTGCCTGCAGCAGCCGACGGCGAGTCAGAGGCATGCGGCGGCGGAGGGTAGCGGACGTGTCCGGCCCCCAATTCGGGGACTCAAAGCCCCGGCGCGCCTGCCGACAACTGATGGAGATGACCCGACCCGCCTCGCTCCTGCTCGCCCTGGTGGCCCTGCTGACGGCAGCCACCGCGGCCTCGGCGCAGACCACCCCGTACACCCTCGGCCCGCTCGTGCCGCCCGAGCTGGCCAGCCCGCCGGCGGCGATCCCGCCCGGGCCCTACGGCAAGTACCCGCCGGACTGGCAGAAGTGCCTGCGCAGCAACCCGCCGCCGCCGCAGGCCCACCCGCGCGACCTCGACGTGCGCGGCGTCGGCCCGGACGCTCCCAACCCGCTCGTCGGCACGAAGTGGTTCGTGGACCGCATGGAGCCGGCCTACAGGCAGTGGGTCAGGTGGAAGCGCGCCGGCAAGGCGGGCAAGGCGGAGACGATCTGGCGCCTCGCCCGCGAGCCCCGCTTCCGCTGGTTCGGCCGCTTCACCCGCCCCCGCATGAAGAAGAAGGTGCGCGGCTTCTTCGCCCGCGTGCAGTGCGACCAGCCCGGCGCCGTGCCGATGATGGTCGTGATGCGCCACCAGGGTCGCTCCTGCTCCGGCGGGTACCTGGCCGGCGGGCGGGCCGAGGACCGGCGCACGATGAGGTGGTACGAGCAGTTCGCAGACGCGGTCGGCAACGAGCGCGTGGTGATCGCCTTCGAGCCCGACTCGCTGGGCACGATCGACTGCCTCGCCCGGCACCGGCGCGACGACCGGATCCGCATGCTGCGCCACGGCGTCGACGTGCTGTCCAAGCTGCCCAACGCCACGATCTACCTCGAGGCGGGCGCCTCCGACTGGGAGCCGGCCCGCCGCACGGCCAACCAGCTGCGCGCGATCGGCGTGCGCAAGGTGCGGGGCTTCATGCTCAACGTCACCCACCACGACTGGACGCGCAACAACGTCAGGCACGGCCTCGAGATCTCGCGCCGGCTGGGCGGCAAGCACTTCATCGTCAACACGAGCTACAACGGCCGCGGGCCGCTCCACTACAGGAGGTGGATCGACCGCGCCCAGCACAAGTGGCGGCGCGTCAACGTGTGGTGCCACCCCGGCCTGCGCGGGCTCGGCCCGGCGCCCACCACGGCCACCTCGCACCCCAGGGTGGACGCGTACATGTACATCAACCGGCCCGGCTACTCGGCCGGGGCCTGCAACGGCGGGCCGCTGCCGATCGGCACCTGGTGGGCCGAGCGCGCGCTGATGTACGCGAAGTACCAGACGAACTGGGAACACGCGCCACGCGGGACGCGGCACGGGCACTACAAGCGCTACTCGCTGCGCGCGCTCGGGGCCTTCAACTAGGCGCGGACCAGGCCGGCGCCGGAACCCCCATCGCGCGGTTGAGCAGCCACCCGGCCGCCGTCACGATCGCCACTCCCGCCGCTATCGCGAGCATCTCCTCGGGCTCGGCCAGGAGGCCCGAGCTCACGATGATCGTGGTCGCGCCGGCCGGGGGATGGGCGGCCCGCAGCAGGCGCAGCAGGCCGCCGGTGAGGGCCACGGAGAGGGCCACGGCGCCGATCCGCTCGGGCGACACGCCCTCCTCGAACGCGCTCGACGCGTCCAGCAGGCCGAACAGGGCGAGCGACGCGGCGGCCGCGGCGATGGCCACGGCGTGGCCGATCGCCGTGTTGCGCGGCGTGCCGACCTCCGCCAGCGGCGTCTCGAAGATCAGGAAGGCGGTGGCCCCGAGGCTGGGGAACAGCAGCGGCTCGTCGAATGCCCAGGCGGCTGCGCCGGCGATCGCGATCGCCACGAGCGATCCGGTGAAGGTGTAGACGGCGTTGCCGGCGTTGCCCCAGCGCGCGTAGAGCGCCCGCTTGAGGCCGTAGCTGCCCGGGACGGTCGCCAGCGAGCCGGTGCGGTGGAGCACCCGCACCGACGAGTCGGCGTATTCGGCGATGCGATCGAGCTGCTCGTCGGGCTCCAGCACGGGCCGGAGGCTAATGCCGCCTAGAAGGGCGCGGGCTCCCGGGCCTTGGGGATCCGGATCAGCGGCGGTCCGTACGCCTGCTCGCAGTCGTCGAGGCGGTAGATTCGGACCGTCGGGCCCGGCCGCTCGTACTCCGGCGGGTAGTAGTTGTAGGACAGGTCGAAGTTGAAGGGCACCGGCTCGGCGCCCGCGTCATAGGGGCTGAACGTGCGCAGCAGCTTCGACTCTCGCTCCAGTCGCTCGTAGTAGGCGCGTGCGTCCGGATCGCGCTCGGCTCGCTCGCGGACCACGTTGACCGTCATGACGTGGCAGTAGCCGTACAGGCGGTAGTCCTCGATCACCCCCGGCCCGAGCACGGTGTGGTAGGCGGACGCGCGCACGCCGCCGTCGGGGCGCACGAAGAGCCCCGGCTTGTACTGCTCGCACACGCGCTCGCCGCCGGCGGCGACGAACGACCAGCCCGGCTCGGTCCAGTCGTCGCGGCGCGGGCAGCGCGACAGCCACGGCGGGATGCGCCCCTCGGGGTTCGAGCGGAAGTAACGGCCCGGCACCGCCGGCTCGATCGACACGCGCAGGCCGGGCGCGGAGCGCTCGTCGAGGAAGGCTCGGGCCTGGCTGAGCGTGTCCTCGCGGCCGAGCACCTGCGCCGTGCGCAGGTCGGCGGCGAGCGGCTGCGCGAGCACGGCCACGGTG
>JBOGXS010000393.1:0-8469 GCA_050693815.1 Thermoleophilaceae bacterium
GCTGCGGCGTCGCGCCCGCCAGGTGCAGCTGGCCGGCGCGCTGGCCGAGCGCCTCGCCGGAGAGGGCGACGTCGACGCCATCGCCATGGCGACGGTCGAGGAGGTGCACTCCGGCATGGGCGCCGACGCGGCGGCGGTCGTCCGCCTCGGCGAAGGAGCGGTGCACGAGATGATGGCGGGCACCGGACCGCTCGGGGACCCGGGCCTGAAGGGGTACGCGGCGCCGCCCGGGCGCGGGCTCATCGCCCGCTGCCTGCGCGAGGGGCGCGCCGTGCTGGCGTCCGACGTGCGCCGCGAGCCCGACTACCACCCGACCCCGGCCACCGAGGCCACGCGCTGCGAGGTCGACGTGCCGGTGGTCGTGGGCGGTCGCCCCTGGGGCGCGATCTCGGTGCAGAGCACCGAGCCCGACGCCTTCGACGAGGAGGACGTGCGGCTGCTGCGCGCCGTGGCCGACCAGCTTGGCGCCGCGTTGCGCTCGACCATGCTCTACGAGCAGCTCGAGCGCGCGTACCTGGGCACCGCGGAGGCGCTGGCGGCGGCGCTCGAGGCGAAGGACTCGTACACCGCCGCGCACTCGCGCTCGCTCGTGGAGCGGGCGGAGGCCGTGGGGCAGGCGATGGGGATGGCCGAGAGCGAGGTGCGCTCCCTGCGCTACGCCGCCGCGCTCCACGACATCGGCAAGCTCGCGGTGCCCGAGGCGATCCTGAGCAAGCCCGGCCCGCTGACCGCGGACGAGCTGGCCGTGGTGCAGCGCCACACGATCGTGGGGGAGCAGATCCTGGCCCGGATCGAGTTCCTCGCCGACGTGCGGCCGATCGTCCGCAGCGCCCACGAGCGCTGGGATGGCGGCGGCTACCCGGACGGGCTGGCCGGAGAGGAGATCCCGCTCGGCGCCCGCATCGTCTTCGCCTGCGACACCTACGACGCCATGACCACGGACCGCCCCTACCGCGACGCGCTGCCGCCCGAGCAGGCGCGCGCGGAGCTTCGCCGGGTGGCGGGGACCCAGCTCGATCCTCGCGTCGTGGAGGCCCTGCTGCGCGTTCTCGACTAGCTGGGCCCCCTCCGGCCGCAAGCACTCGGCTCGGCTGAGTGCGCGCGGAACGCGGAACCCTATATTCAGCCGCGTGCGCAGGATCCTCATCGTCGGGTCGACCGGCTCGATCGGAACGCAGGCGCTCGAGGTGATCGAGCGCAGCGAGGAGCTCGAGGTGGTCGGGCTGGCCGCGGCCTCCAGCTGGGAGGCGCTGCTCGAGCAGGGGCGGCGCTTCGGCGTCGAGCGGCTCGCGCTGGCCGATCCCGACGCGGCGGCCAGGGCGGCCGAGCACGGCGCCGTGCTGGCCGGGCCCGAGGGCCTGGTCGAGCTGATCGTCGAGACCGACTGCGACCTCGTGCTGAACGCCCTGGTCGGCTCGGCCGGCCTGGGCCCGACGGTGGCGGCGCTGGGGGAGGGGATCGACCTCGCCCTGGCCAACAAGGAGAGCCTCGTTGTGGGCGGCGAGCTGGTGACCGCCCTGGCCGAGGCGACGGGCGCGCAGCTGATCCCGGTCGACTCCGAGCACTGCGCCCTGTTCCAGCTCCTGGCCGGCGAGCGTCCCGGCACGGTCGACCGCCTGGTGCTCACCGCCAGCGGCGGGCCCTTCCGGGGGCGCACCGACCTCGACGCCGTGACCGTGGAGGAGGCGCTCGCGCACCCCACCTGGCGCATGGGCGGGAAGATCACGATCGACTCCGCCACGCTGATGAACAAGGGACTCGAGCTGATCGAGGCCCACCACCTGTTCGGGGTGCCCTACGAGGGCATCGACGTGGTCGTGCACCCGCAGTCGATCGTCCACGCGCTCGTGCACCTGAACGACGGGGCGTCGCTGGCGCACCTCGGCTACCCCGACATGCGGGTGCCGATCTCCTACGCGCTCCACCACCCCGACCGCGCCGACGTGCCCGTGCGCACGCTCGACCTCGTCGAGCTCGGCGCGCTCACGTTCGAGGCGCCCGATCCCGACACCTTCGCCTGCCTTCGCCTGGCGCGCGAGGCGGCCGAGGCGGGCGGCACGGCGCCGTGCACGCTGAACGCCGCCAACGAGGTGGCGGTGTACGCCTTCCTGCGCGGCGAGCTGTCGTTCACGGGGATCGCGCGGGTGATCGAGTCGGCGCTGGCCGAGCTGCCGGCGCGGCCCGTGCGCCACTTCGCCGACCTGTACGCCGCGGACGGCGAGGCGCGCGAGGTGGCCCGCGGGGTGTACGCGCCGCCCGGCGCCTCGCCGCTATGAGGAAACGGCCAGATCCAGGTCGGCGATGTCCGCGTAGTGCCGGACATTGAGCGTGGCGAGCGCGGCGTCGTTCGCCAGACAGCACGCGGCGATCCAAGCGTCGTTGGAGGGCAGCGGTCTGCCGGCGATCAAGGCGTTGCCCGTCAGCTCGCCCCAGCGGCGTGCCACGGACTCCGAGCCGGACAGCACGGGGAGGGGAGCCAGCCACTCCGCGAGGGCTGCCAGGCGGCGACTTCCCCAGCGGCCGTGAGCCGCGCCCCGGTACAGCTCGCCAACCGTCACGAACGTCACCGCGAGCGCCGCCCCGCGGAGCCGCCGGGCGACTGCTCCGGGCAGGCTTCCGCGCATCACGTGAGACGCGACGTCGGTGTCGAGGACCACGACCTCAACGGTCACGGTCGCGTTCCGCGTAGGTCAGTGCGAGGAATTGCTCGAGATCCTCGTCCGACCCCCAGATCGGTGCCTCCCGGAGATCTTCCAGCGTGACCGGCGACGCCCTCTCCGCTGCTTCCCGATCGCGGCCGGGCTCCCGACCCTCCATCCGCGCGGCCAGGGCATCGACATCGGCCCCATACAGGCGCCTGACGCCGGACGGCAGCCGCTTCGCGCCGATCAGACCGCGGTCGGCGTACCTGCGCACGGTGCTCTCGTGGACGCCCATCCGGGCGGCCGCCTGCCGGATGGTTAAAAAGGAAGCTTCAGTAGACATGCGCGACTTGCAAGGTTAGCGTGCCAAGTTTGGGGCCTGGTGAGCGGTCGCCGCGCCTCCTAGACTGGAGTCGCGTGAGCTGGCTCCTTGCCTTCGTCGGCTTCGCCCTGCTCGTGATCCTGCACGAGCTGGGCCACTTCTGGGCGGCCAAGGCCGTGGGCATGCGGGTTGAGAAGTTCTCGCTCTTCTTCCCGCCCACGCTGTTCAGCCGCAAGCGGGGGGAGACCGAGTACGCGATCGGCGCGATCCCGGCGGGCGGCTACGTGAAGATCAGCGGCATGAACCCGGCCGAGGACCTCCCCGACGAGGTCCGCACCCGGGCCTACTACGCGCAGCCGGTCTGGAAGCGGGTCGTGGTGATCGTGGCCGGGCCGGCGATGAACCTGCTGCTGGCCTTCCTGCTGCTGTTCCTGTTCTTCTGGGCGATCGGCCCGGAGACCGGCACCCGGAAGGTGGGGACGATCGAGCGGGGATTCCCGGCCGCGAGCGTGCTCGAGACGGGCGACCGGCTGGTGTCGGTCGACGGCCGGCGCGGAACTCCGACCGAGCTCTCCCGGCGCATCGCCTCGCACGAGTGCCCGCAGGACCCGCCGACGGCCGGGTGCGAGGCGGCCGAGCCGGCCACCGTCACGGTCGTGCGCGACGGCCGGGAGCGCACCTTTCGCCTCACGCCGGAGTACGACCCGGTCACCGAGCGAACCCGGCTGGGGTTCTCCTACCAGCCCGGCCCGCGCCAGACCTTCGCGCTCGGCGAGGCCCTCGACGTGACCGCCGACCGCTTCTGGTTCATCACGGAGGCCACGCTCGAGCTGCCCGCCCGCCTGATCGATCCCGAGCAGCGCGAGGACATCTCCGGGGTGGTCGGCTCCTACGAGGTCACCCGCCAGACGATCCTGAACGACCTGGAGGAGGTAATCGGCATCCTGGCGATCATCTCGCTGTCGCTGGCGATCGTGAACCTCTTCCCGTTCCTGCCCCTCGACGGAGGCCACATCTTCTGGGCGATCGTGGAGAAGGTGCGCCGCAAGCCTGTGCCGCTCAGCGTGATGGAGCGCGCGGGCGTGGTCGGCTTCATGCTCGTGATCTTGATCTTCCTGGTGGGGCTGTCGAACGACATCGACCGATTGTCCGGCGAGGGGTTCCAGGTGCGGTGAGGGCCGAGAGGCGGGCCGACGCCGAGGCGGGGACGCGCGAGCCGCGATCGGGTTAGGCTTCGGCCGAACCGCGTCCTGAGGGAGGAGCGATGGAGGCCACGACCGCAAGCCGCACCGGGAGGCCCGCGGGCCTCGACGCCTCGACCTTTCCGGAGGCCTTCCAGAAGACGGCGCAGGCTCATCCCGAGCGCTGCGCTCTCCGGCTGAAGGACAACGCCTTCTCGATCACCTGGGCCGAGTACGCCGACAAGGTGCGCCGAACGGCCGCCGGCCTGGCCGGACTGGGCCTGGAGCGTGGCTCGACGATGGGCATCATGCTCACCAACCGGCCGGAGTTCCACTGGTTCGACGTCGCCGCCCTGCACCTGGGGGCCACGCCGTTCTCGGTCTACAACACCTACGCCCCCGACCAGATCCGCCACCTGCTGGAGGACGCCGGCGCGCGCGTCGTGGTCACGGAGAAGGCCTTCGAGGATCGCTTCCGGGATGTCGAGCACCTGATCGTGGTCGACGGCGACGGGGACGTGGAGTCCCACGGGCGCGACGACTTCGACTTCGAGGGCGCCTGGCGCGCCGTGGAGCCGGACGACCTGCTCACGCTGATCTACACCTCCGGCACGACGGGGCCGCCCAAGGGCGTGCAGCTCACCCACGCGAACGAGATCTCGGCGATCCAGGGCTTCGACGAGGTGATCGCCTTCCCCGACGACGGCCGTGTGATCTCCTGGCTGCCGATGGCCCACATCGCCGAGCGCGCGTGCTCCCACTACCTGCCGGTGCTGCTCGGCTTCACCACCACCTGCTGCCCGGACCCGCGCCAGGTGGTGGCCTACCTGCCGGAGGTCCGGCCGACCTGGTTCTTCGCGGTCCCGCGCATCTGGGAGAAGCTGAAGGCCGCGATCGAGGCGAGCGTGGCCGGCGAGCAGGACGAGGCGAAGAGGCAGGCCACCGAGTGGGCGCTGGGCGTAGGCCTGAAGAAGGTGCGGGCCGAGCAGGCCGGCGAGGCCGTGCCGGAGGAGCTGGCCGACGAGCACGCCAAGGCCGACGAGCTCGTGCTCTCGAAGGTCCGGGCGCGGCTGGGGCTCGACCAGGTCGAGTCGGTCAACGTCGGCGCGGCGCCCACGCCGCGCGAGGTGATCGAGTTCTTCCACGCGATCGGGGTCCCGCTGGCCGAGCTGTGGGGAATGTCCGAGACCTGCGGCTACGGGACCTGCAACCCGCCCGAGAAAATCAAGATCGGGACGGTGGGGCCGGTGTCGCCGGGCGCGGAGATCAAGCTGGCGGACGACGGCGAGGTGCTCATGCGTGGGGCGATGGTCACGAGCGGCTACCGCAACGAGCCCGAGAAGACGCGCGAGGCGCTCGACGACGAGGGCTGGCTCCACACCGGCGACGTGGGCGAGCTCGACGAGGACGGCTACCTGAAGATCGTCGACCGCAAGAAGGAGCTGATCATCAGCGCGGCCGGCAAGAACATGTCTCCCGCGAACATCGAGGCGAAGGTGAAGGCCTCGAGCCCCGTGATCGGCCAGGCAATCGCGATCGGGGACGGCAAGCCCTACAACGTGGCGCTGATCACGCTCGACCCGGACGTGGCCCCGGGCTTCGTGGAGCAGAACGGCGAGGAGGCGGTCCAGGCCGAGGTACAGCGTGGCGTGGACGCCGCCAACGACGAGCTCGCGCGGGTCGAGCAGATCAAGAAGTTCAAGGTGCTCTCGGAGGAGTGGGAGCCGGGCGGCGACGAGCTGACGCCGACGATGAAGTTGAAGCGCAAGCCGATCCACGAGAAGTACGCGGAGGAGATCGAGGCGCTGTACGCGTAGCGGTCGCCGGTCAGGCGAGATCGCCTGGCGGTGCGACCCACTGGCTGGCGAAGGTCAGCACGCCGGCGAGCCGATCGAAGTGGTGGTCGTAGTGCAGTACTCCGAAGCCGCGCTCGGCAGCTGCGGCGGCGACCAGCGCGTCCGGGACGCGAACCCGGTGCCACCCGGCCGAGCCCGTCGCCGCCAGCTCACGGATGGCTGATACGGCCGCATCGGTGACGGTGCGCGTGAGCGGAGCCTGGCGCAGACCGGCCAGGCCGGCGGCGATTCGTTCGACGGATGCCGAGTCAGGTGCGTCGAAGAGCAGCTCGAGGGTCACCACCGGGCAGCCGATCAGCTCGCCCGCGTGCGCTGCCTCCTTCCACGGTCCAGCCACCTCGGGCTCTGCGGCGCGAGCCCAGGCCGAGGTGTCGGCAACCCAAGGCCCGCCGGCCCAGCTCAGCCCCATGCGCGGTCGCGCGCCGTGCGGAGACCGACGAGATCCAAGCCCGAGCCACCCTCGGCCACGCTCACCAGGAACTCGCGAGCGCGACGCGACGCGTCATGGTCAGCCTCGAGAGCCGCGGCCCCCCTGAGGGCGAGCGCCCGAACCACCTGCGAGGCCGGCGCCTGCGGGCCCACGAGCTCACGGCCTCGAGCGATCGCCTCCTTGACCTCCGGGTCGCAGGGCACCTGGATGCGCGGATGACGGCTGGTCATTCCGATAAGTGTATCCAGTAGCGGACACACCGGCAGGATCGCGCGGCCCCGATACCCTCTGAGGCAGTGGCCTCCAGGCGACAGATCGACGTCGGCGGGGTGAAGATCGGCGGCGGGGCGCCCGTCGCGGTCCAGTCGATGACGAAGACGGAGACCGCCGACTACGACGCGACCATGCGCCAGATCCACGCCATCGCGGAGGCGGGCGGGGACCTGGTGCGCTGCGCGGTGCCGCGCGACGACGACGTGCGGGCGCTCGAGCGGATCGTGCCCGACTCGCCGATCCCGGTGATCGCGGACATCCACTTCAACCACACGCTCGCGCTCAAGGCGATCGACGCCGGCGCCCACTGCATCCGCATCAACCCGGGCAACATCGGCGGCCACGAGAAGGTGGGGGAGGTGGTGGAGAAGGCTCGCGCCGCGGGAGTGCCCATGCGCATCGGGGTCAACTCCGGCTCGCTGCCCAAGCACCTGCACGAGCTCGAGCGCGAGAACTCGGTCGAGGCGCTGGTGGCCGCCGCCATCGAGCACGTCGAGCTGATGGAGCGGCTGCGCTTCGAGGACTTCAAGGTCTCGATCAAGTCGACCAGCGTGCCGAACACGATCGCCTCGAACCGGCTGCTGGCCGAGCGGATCGACTACCCGCTTCACCTCGGCATCACGGAGGCGGGCACCAAGTGGTCCGGCTCGCTCAAGTCCGCGGTCGGGCTCGGCACCCTGCTCGCCGACGGCGTGGGCGACACGATCCGCATCTCGCTCTCCACCTTCCACGCGGAGGAGGAGGTCAAGGTCGCCTGGGAGATCCTCAAGGCGCTCAAGCTGCGCGAGCGCGGCCCGGTGCTGATCGCGTGCCCGACCTGCGGGCGGCTCCAGTTCGACATGGACACGGTGGTGGCCGAGATCGAGGAGCGCCTGCGCGCCTACGACGATCCGATCGAGGTGGCCGTGCTGGGTTGCGCGGTCAACGGCATCGGCGAGGCGTCGCACGCCGACTTCGGGATCACCGGGGCCAAGAACGAGGGCCTGATCTTCGCCCACGGCAAGCCGCTGCGGAAGGTGCCCCAGGACGACCTGGTGGACGCCCTGTTCGCCGAGATCGACAAGTCGATCGACCGCGGCGAGGTGCTGGTCGACTCGCGCAAGGCCGCCGAGGGCGCCGCCTGGCTCGAGCGCATCGAGGAGGAGAACGCGGACGAGCTCACCCCGGAGCGGATCGCCGCGATGGAGGCCGCCGCGGCGAGCGAGGACGCCCTCGGCGACGGCGAGGCGCTGCCGATGGCCGGCGCAGCGAAGTCGAAGCGCGTCACGCTGGACGAGGAGGCCTCTCCGACCGCCGGCCGCCGCTTCACCCGCGCCTGACCCGAGGCGCTGTCCTGGATTAGGGTCGTCTGGCCACCCCAGAGCAGGACGGTGGTCCCGATCTACCCTCGCGGGGCAGGACGGTGGTCCCGATCTACCCTCGCGGGGCAGGACGGTGGTCCCGATCTACCCTCGCGGGCGCTCGTCCACTCGATCGATCCACGCCGCCAGCCGCGGCCGCTCGGATCCGAGCCGCTGGTGTGCCGGGGTTATAGTCGCCCCGTCGATGACCCGCCTGTCCAGCTACTTCCTGCCCACCACCAAGGAGGCTCCCGCCGACGCGCAGGCGCCGTCGCATCGGCTGATCGTCCGCGCCGGGCTCGCCCGCCAGCTCGGCGCCGGCATCTGGACCTGGCTGCCCGCCGGCTGGCGCGCCCATCGCAAGGCGGAGCAGATCGTGCGCGAGCAGCTCGACGGGATCGGCGCGGGGGAGATGCTGATGCCGG
>JBOGXS010000394.1:0-13399 GCA_050693815.1 Thermoleophilaceae bacterium
GGCTGCGGGCCGGCGCCCTGGCGGGCGCCGCGCTGCTGGGCGTCGCCGTGCCGGCGGCCTACGCGGTGCTCCAGACCGGGCTGAAGCCCGAGCCGGTCGAGATCGCCGACCCCTGCCAGGAGCGCGAGCGCCGCTCGGTCGGCGGAGTCGAGGGGGCCGCCGAAGGGCTGGCGCTGGACGCGCTCGACCGGGCCGCCTGCCGCTTCGGCTCGTCGCGCGAGGAGCTCGTGCTGGCGCTCTTCGACGAGGAGTCGCGGAGCGAGTACGAGCAAAGGCACGGCGTGGACCCCCAATCGCTGGAGCTGCTGGAGGGGATCGCCGGGCTGTAGGGCGCGCCGGCGGTCAGCGCAACCAGCAGCCGCGTCGCGACTTATCGCCCTCTGAGGGCCAAAACTCCCGACACGCCTAGCGGTACCGCATCCGCCGCGGCGCCCGGCGCATCCGGATCAGCCGGGCCGGCACGCCGCCGATCACGGCATTCGCCGGCACGTCCTTGGTCACCACGGCGTTCGTGCCGATCACGGAGTTGTCTCCCACGGTGGCGCCGCGCAGGATGCAGGCCCCGTACCCGATCCAGACGTTGCCGCCCACGCGCACGTCGCGCTTGTAGATCCCCTGGAGCCGGATCGGACGCTCCACCTCGACCATGCCGTGGTCGAAGTCGATCATCATCACGCGGTCCGCGATCACGCACTCGCTGCCCACCGACACGTGCTGGTAGGCCGAGATCGTGCACTCCTGGCCGATCACGGTCTTCGCCCCCACGGACACCCGGCCCTCGTGGGCCCGGATCTTGCAGCCGTGGCCGATCCAGCACCAGCGGCCCAGCTCGAGCACCGCGTCGCGCCCCACCTGGAGCTTGCAGCCGGGCCCGATGAAGGCGGGGCCGTCGAGCCGCAGGCGCCGGCCGAGGCGCAGCTTCCACCAGCCGAGCCGCAGCAGCAGGCGCCCGTACTTGAGGTTCAGCATGCCCCGCCGGCGCATGAAGCGCAGCAGCACGAGCAGCCCTCCCTCGCGCGGCGGAGGCGCGCCGCGCAGCTCCAGCGGCAGCTCCGCGGGCGGAGCCGCAAGCGGCTGGGTCAAGCTCTCCATGGCCGCGTCTGATCTTATGTGTGCGGGTATCCGTATTGGCGAAATCGCCCCGCCAGGCGACAATGTCAACTGGATGGCCACCTCCGTCCTCATCGTCGACGACCACCCGAGCTTCCGCGCGAGCGCCCGCATGCTGCTCGAGTCGGAGGGGTACGAGGTCGTCGGAGAGGCGGCGGACGGGGAGTCGGCGCTCGACGCGGTGCGGCGGCTGCACCCCGACCTGGTGCTGCTCGACGTGCAGCTGCCGGACATCGACGGGCCCGAGGTGGCCGCGCGGCTCGCGGCGGCGAACGGGCTGTGTCCGGCAGTCGTGCTGACCTCGAGCCGCGACCTCGCGGACCTGGGGGCCATCGACGGCGTGCGGGGCTTCATCCCGAAGTCCGAGCTCTCCAAGGCCGCCATCGAGGCGCTGCTTTGAGCAGCCTGCGCCGCGCCCTCTGGGCGTTGGCCGCCGCGGGGGTCGTGATGGGGTTGATCGTCTTCGAGCTCATCCTCACCAACGACCGGTTGGACGTTCCCGGCGCCTGGGCCACGGGGGCGCTCGTGATCGGCTGGGGCTTCGTCGGCGTCGGCCTGTTCGCCTGGAGCCGGCGGCCGGAGAACCGCACGGGGATGCTGATGGTCGCCACGGGGTTCGCCTGGCTCGTGGCCTCGATCGGCTACTCAGACCTCCCGCTCCTGTTCACGCTCGGCCAGGTGCTCGGCTCGCTGTACCTGGCGGTGGTGATGCACCTGCTGCTGGCCTTCCCGACCGGCAAGCTCCAGAGCCGCATGGAGGAGCGCCTCGTCCAGGCAGGCTACGTGCTCACCACCGTCGTCGTCTTCCCGCTGTGGCTGTTCGCCGACCCCGCCGAGCTCGACTGCGCGGACTGCCCCGACAACGTGCTCCTGGTCTCGGCCGACAAGACGCTGGTGGAGACGCTCGGCGGGCTCGTGAACCTCATCGCCACCCTGCTCGTGGGGACGGTGCTCGTCATCCTCGTGCGCCGCTGGCGCCGGGCGACGGCAAGCCAGCGCCGCCTGCTGGTGCCGGTCTACTCCGCCGGAGTGGCCGTGATCATCATGCTGATCGCCACCGTGATCCTCCAGACCGGCGGCCTCGACGCCTCGGCGCTGGACGTGCTCTGGATCGTGGCGATGGTGCCCTTCGGCCTCGTTCCGTTCCTGTTCCTCGGCACGTTCGTGAAGGCGCGGATGATCCAGACCGGCGCCGCCAGCGAGTTGATGGCCCGTCTGAGCGAGACGCCCCGCCGCGGCGAGCTGCGCGAGGTGCTGGCGCGCGTGCTCGGCGACCCGACGCTCGACCTCGTCTACTGGCTGCCCGAGGACGAGCGCTTCGTGGACGCCCGCGGCCGGCCCGTGGAGCTGCCCGGCCCGGGCTCGGGCCGCGAGGTGACCAAGATCGAGCGCGACGGCGGCTGCGTGGCCGCGATCGTGCACGACGTCCTGGTCATGGAGCGGCAGCTGGACGCGATCGCCGCGGCCGCCGCGATGGCGCTCGAGAACGAGCGCCTCGACGCCGAGCTGCGGGCCAGGGTCGGCGAGCTGCGCGCCTCGCGCGAGCGCATGCTGCGCATCGGCCTGGAGGAGCGCCGCCGCCTCGAGCGCGACCTTCACGACGGCGCACAGCAGCGCCTGGTCTCGATGGCGCTCAACCTGCGGCTGGCCCGCGCCAAGCTGAACCACGACCCCCACGCCGCCGAGACCCTGCTCGACGGGGCCGGCGAGGAGCTCGACGCCGCGCTCGAGGAGCTGCGCGAGCTGGCCCGCGGCATCCACCCCGCGGTGCTGAGCGAGCGCGGCCTGGCCACCGCGCTCGAGACGCTGGCGCACCGCTCGACCGTGCCCGTCGATCTCGCCGCGGTCCCCGAGGAGCGGCTGCCCGAGGCGATCGAGCTGGTCGCCTACTTCGTGGTCGCGGAGGCGCTCACCAACGTCGCCAAGTACGCCGGCGCCAGCCACGCGTCGGTCGACGTCGAGCGCCAGAACGGCCGGCTCGTGGTGAAGGTCGCCGACGACGGCGTGGGCGGTGCGGACCCCGCCGAGGGCACGGGGCTGCGCGGGCTGGCCGACCGGCTCGCCGTAATCGAGGGGCGGCTCGAGGTGGACTCCCCGCCCGACCGGGGGACCACGATCACGGCGAGGATCCCGTGCGGGTAGTGGTGGCCGACGACTCGGTGCTGCTGCGCGAGGGCGTGGTGCGGCTGCTGGAGGAGTCCGGCTTCGAGGTCGTGGCCCAGGCGGGCGACGCCGAGGACCTGCTGCGCAAGGTGAACGCCCACAAGCCGGACGTGGCGATCGTGGACATCCGCATGCCGCCGACCAACACCGACGACGGCCTGCGCGCCGCGCTCGAGATCCGCTCCCGGCAGCCCGACACCGGCGTGCTCGTGCTCTCGCAGTACGTGGAGGAGGGCTACGCGCTCGAGCTGGTGGGGGACGCCGCCGGGGGCGTCGGCTACCTGCTCAAGGACCGGGTGGCCGACGTGGACCGCTTCGTGGACTCCGTCCGGCGCGTCGCCGACGGCGGCTCCGCCCTCGATCCCGAGGTGGTGGCCCAGCTCGTGGGACGCGCCCGCCGCGAGGATCCGCTGGCGGAGCTGACCGGGCGAGAGCGCGAGGTCCTCGAGCACATGGCCGAAGGCCGCTCGAACACCGCGATCGCCGAGCAGATGGTGATCACGGAGCGGGCCGTGGAGAAGCACGTGACCTCGATCTTCGGGAAACTGGGCCTCGTGCCCGCACCCGAAGACCATCGCCGCGTGCTCGCCGTTCTCACGTTCCTACGCTCCTGATGAAGCGCCGGCGGCGCCACCGCGCCCGCCTGGGCGGGCGCGACATCGCGATCGACCTCGGAACCGCCAACACGCTCGTCTACCTGCGCGGCGAGGGCATCCGCGTGTCGGAGCCCTCGGTGGTGGCCATGGACACCCGTACGGGGGACGTGCACGCGGTCGGCGAGGAGGCCCAGCGGATGATCGGGCGCACCCCGGCCACGATCTCCGCCGTGCGCCCGCTGCGCCACGGGGTGATCACGGACTTCGAGACCACCGAGGCCATGCTGCGCCACTTCATCGGCCGCGTTCACCGCAGCCGCTTCGCCCACCCGCGGCTCGTGATGTGCGCCCCGTCGGGCATCACCGACGTGGAGCGGCGCGCCCTCGAGGAGGCCTGCCTGGTCGCCGGCGGGCGCTCGGTGCAGCTGATCGAGGAGCCGATGGCGGCGGCGATCGGCGCGGGGCTCCCGATCGCGGAGCCGATCGCGACCGTGGTGGTGGACATCGGCGGCGGCACGAGCGAGGTGGCGGTGATCTCGCTGGGCGGCATCGTGGTCTCGCGCTCGCTGCGGCTGGGCGGGTACGACTTCGACGAGGCGGTGGCCACCTACATCCGCCGCCACCACCGGCTGGCCGTGGGCGAGACCACGTCGGAGTCGGTCAAGCTCGAGGTGGGTGGCACGGCGCCGGACGAGAGCGACGCCGTGACCCACGTGCGCGGCCGCGACCCGGCCAGCGGGCTGCCGCGCGAGGCGCGGGTCACGAGCGCCGAGATGCGCGAGGCGCTGGAGCCGCTCGTGACCGAGATCGTGGACGCGGTAAAGGACGCGCTCGAGAACACCCCGCCGGAGCTGGCGGCGGACCTCACCCGCCGCGGCATCATGCTGGCCGGCGGCGGGGCGCTCCTGCGCGGCTTCGCGGAGCGCCTCGAGGTCGAGACCCAGGTGCCGGTCACGCTGGCCGACGACCCGCTCACCTGCGTGGTGCTCGGCGCCGGCCACGCGCTCGAGGAGATCGACGTGCTGGAGCGGATGACCGCGATCTAGACGGTGACGGCCACGAGGTACTCGCCGTGGAAGCGAAGCGTGCCGTCGTCCGCCTCGTTGACCGAGTCCAGGAAGCGCCGGTAGGGCTCCCGCTCCGCCGGGCCCCGGGCCATCATCGGCCGAAAGCTCTCGAGCAGGAAGCCGGCACAGCGGTCCACCGACGAGTCGCGCCACTCGACCTCCCGGCGCTCGAACCGCGCGTCGCCGAGCAGCTCGCTCACGTGCTCCTCGGTGCCCCAGAGGAGGGGCTCCCGCGGACCGTCCACGGCCCGGAACATCCGTCGCGGCACGCTCGCGGGCGACGGCGAGCAGGGCGTCCGAGGAGTCCAGCCCGGTCACGCGCGCCCCCGCGCGGGCGGCCGGGATGGTGGCGTTGCCGGTGCCGCAGGCCACGTCGAGCACCTCCATGCCCGGCTCCACGCCGGCGCGCTGGACGCAGAGCTCGCCGACCTCCGCGAGCTCCGCCCTATGCAAGCTCCGCCGCCTCCACGAAGCGCCCCGCGAGCCGGGCCGCCGCCGCGTCGTCCAGACCGGCGTGGACGAGCGTGCGCCAGGTGCCGAAGTCCACCGCCACGCGCAGCGCGGCAAGCAGGCGCTCCCGCCTCGCGCCGCGCGCGCCGCGCCCGGCGGCGAGCACGTCCACGATCCCGTCGAGCAGCGGCCAGAACCTCTGCCGCATGACCGCGTCGAGGGCCGGCACGAGCGGCGAGTCGCGCAGCGCGTTGGCCGTCATCTCCTCCGTCTCGCGGTACCACGCGAACAGCTCGCGCAGGGCGACCTCGATCCGCTCGCCCGGATCCTCGACGGCCGCCAGGGCGCTCGGGTCGGGCGGCGGATGACCGGCCATGTAGTGCGAGGTGCAGGCCTCGAGCAGCTCGGCGTCGGTGGGGAAGTGGTTGTAGACGGTCATGCGCCCGACGCCGGCCCGCTCGGCCACCTCCTTGATCGTGGTCCGGGCCGGACCCACGCTGCGGTGCAGCTCGACGGCGGCCTCGGTGATGCGCAGGCGCGTCTCCTGCTCCTGGAGCGCGCGCTTCTTCTTCCTGTACGGTCGAGATTCGTTAGACACCATGCCCAATGAATCTTGACAGACGCGGACGAGTCGTGCACAATGAGTTTCGTAATGCACTATGTCCAACGAATTATGGAGGTGATCCGGATGTACGCCATCCAGACCGAGGAGCTCGACCTGATGGCCTTCTCCCAGCGAGGTCGGCCCGGGAACGTGGTGAGGGCGGGGTGGCCGCTCTACCGAGACACGGGCGCGGCCAACACCGCCGCGGTCTACTTCGAGCTCGACCCCGGCATGGAGCTGCCGCGCCACACCGACAGCGCCGAGGAGGTGCTGGTGGTGCTCGAGGGCGAGATCGAGGCGGAGATCGGCGGCGAGACGGGACGGGTGAGCGCGGGCGGGATGGCGCTCGTCCCCGCCCAGGTCCCGCACGGCGCGCGCAACGTGGGTGAGGGCGTGGCCCGCGTGGCCGGCCTCTTCTCGAGCAACACGATCGTGGCGGTGTTCGAGGAGGAGTTCGAGGGCGTCGGCACCCGCGTGGTCGGCACCCCGCCGCCGGCCGAGGTCGCGCTCGCGGCCTGAACCGCCGCGGGTAACCCGCCTCCCCCGGGAGGCGGGTTACCCGTACCACGACGCGGCGGCGAGCCTGCCAGGCTCCTGGCCATGGACTCGATCGTCTCCGCCGCCGACGTCAGCCGCCGCTTCGGCGAGGGTGCGGCCGCCGTGGACGCGCTCGCCGGCGTGAGCGTCGACTTCGAGCGCGGTCGCTACAGCGCGATCATGGGGCCCTCGGGCTCCGGCAAGTCGACGCTGATGCACATCCTCGCCGGGCTCGACCGCCCCACCGGAGGGTCGGTGACGCTCGACGGGATCGAGATCACCGCCCTCGACGACGGCGACCTGACGCGGCTGCGCCGCGACAAGCTCGGCTTCATCTTCCAGTTCTTCAACCTGTTGCCGGTCCTCACCGCCGAGGAGAACATCGTGCTGCCCCTGTCGATCGCCGGCGTGAAGGTCGACCCCGAATGGCTGCGCCGCCTGGTCGACACGGTCGGCCTCTCCGACCGGCTCACCCACCGGCCCGCCGAGCTGTCGGGCGGTGAGCAGCAGCGCGTGGCCGTGGCCCGGGCGCTCGTCTCGAGGCCGGCCGTGGTCTTCGCCGACGAGCCCACCGGCAACCTCGACTCGAAGTCGAGCGAGGAGGTGCTGGGCATGCTGCGCCGCTCGGTCGACGATCTCGGCCAGACCGTGGTGATGGTCACCCACGACCCCGAGGCGGCCTCGTACGCGGACCGCCTGATCGTGCTGCGCGACGGCCTCGTCGTGCACGACGCCGACGCGGGCAGCGCCGACGAGGTGATCGAGCTGATGAAGGAAGTGGCGTAGCGCGATGACCAAGGTCGCCCTGCGGGGGCTCGCGCAGCGCAAGCTGCGCGCCTTCGTGACGATGCTCGCGGTGCTGCTCGGCGTGGCCTTCATCGCCGGCAGCTACGTGCTCACGGACACGATCAACCGCTCCTTCGACGACATCTTCGAGCAGGCCTACGCGGGCACGGACGTGTCGATCACGCCGAGCACGACCGGCCAGGCCGAGGAGATCGACCTGCCGCCCTTCTCGGCCGACGTGCTGGACCAGGTGCAACGGGCCGACGGCGTGGAGAGCGCGGCCGGCGGCATCTTCTCGACTGCCAAGTTCGTGGACGAGGAGGGCGACCCGCTGAGCGCCGGCTTCGCGCCCGAGTTCGTGAGCTCGGTGGCGCCCGAGCCGTTCGAGACGCTCACGTACACCGAGGGCCGCGCGCCGCGCAGCGCGAACGAGGTGGGCCTCGACGAGTCGACCGCCGACCGCGAGGACCTTGCGATCGGCGACACGCTGCGGATCGCCGGCCGGGCCGGCGTGACCGACTACGAGATCGTCGGCCTGCAGCGTCTCGGCGAGACCTCGGGCGGCGGCTCGAGCACGGCCCAGCTCACGCTCGAGGAGGCCCAGCGCCTGACCGGCAAGGAGGACCAGCTCGACGCGATCTCGATCGAGGCCGCCGAGGGTGTGGCCGCCGCCGAGCTGAGCCGCCGCATCGACCGGGTGGTGCCCGCGCGGCTCACGGTCGAGACCGGCGTGCAGGCGGCCGAGCGCCAGGCCCAGGACATCAAGGACGACCTGTCGTTCCTGCGCGTGGTGCTCCTGGTGTTCGGCGGCGTGGCGCTGCTGGTGGGCAGCTTCCTGATCTTCAACACCTTCTCCATCACCGTCGCCCAGCGCATCCGCGAGCTCGGCATGCTGCGCACGCTGGGCGCCACGCGCGGGCAGATCCTGCGCGGGATGGTGCTGGAGGCGACGATCATCGGCGTGCTCGGCTCGGCGCTCGGCGTGCTGGCCGGGATCGGCTTCGCCGAGGGCCTCGGTGCGGTGTTCACGTCCTTCGGCATCGACCTGCCCAACACCGGGACGGTGATCGCCGCGCGCACCATAGTCCTCGCGCTCGTGGTGGGGGTGCTGGTCACGCTGGCCTCCGCGCTCTCGCCGGCGCTGCGTGCCACGCGCGTGTCGCCCATGGCGGCGCTCCTCGAGGCGGCACTGCCGGAGGGCCCGCGGCGCGGGCGCATCTTCACCGGCGCGGCCGCGCTGCTCACCCTGGGCGGCCTTGGCCTGACCGTTCTCGGCCTGTTCGGCGCGGTCGAGGACTCGAACGCGGCGGCGGGGCTGGTCGGAGGCGGCGCCGTGGCCACGCTGTTCGGCGTGTCGATGTTCAGCCCGCGGCTGGTGCGCCCGCTGGCCGCGGTGGCGGGGTGGCCGCTGCAGCGGCTGCGGGGCATCACCGGGCGGCTGGCGCGCGAGAACACGGTGCGCAAGCCGGGCCGCACCGCCGTGACGGCGGGCGCGCTGATGATCGGGCTGGCCGTGGTGGTGTTCGTGACGGTGTTCGCCGCCGGCATCAGCGCGTCGGTGGGCAACGCGATCGACCGCAACTTCCAGGGCGACGTGATCCTCCAGGCCAGCGACGGCTTCTCGCCGATCAGCCCCGGCGCCGGCGAGGAGGCCGCGCAGGTGGAGGGCGTGTCGAGCGTGTCGTCGATCAGCTACACCGGAGCGGAGCGCGAGGGCTCGAACGTGCGCGTGTCGGCGGTCGACCCGGGCACGGTGGGCGACGTGCTGTCGCTCGACTGGGAGGAGGGCTCGCCGGAGACGCTGAGCGGCCTGCCGGGCGGCGGAGCGGTGCTGGACGACGCCTGGGCGTCGTCGAACGACCTCGAGGTGGGCGACTCCGTGCGGCTGCGCACGCCGCTCGAGAAGACGGTCTCCTTCACGGTCGAGGGCACGATCAAGGACAACGCGGACCTGCTCGGCACCGTGATCGTCACCGAGGAGACGCTGCGAAGCGACTTCGGCGCGCGCAACCCGAGCCTGACGCTGGTCGACCTGGCCGAGGGCGCGAACGGCGACGCCGTCCAAGAGCGGATCTCACAGGCCGTGGAGCAGCGCTTCCCGACGGTGGAGACGCTGAACCAGGAGGAGCTGAAGGACAAGCAGGAGGAGCAGATCCAGCAGCTGGTGGCGTTCTTCTACGTGCTGCTGGCGCTGGCCGTGATCATCTCGCTGCTGGGCATCGTGACCACGCTGGCGCTCTCGATCCACGAGCGCACGCGCGAGCTGGGCATGCTGCGCGCGGTGGGGATGTCGCGCAGCCAGGTGCGTCGCCTGGTGCGCTACGAGGCTGTGATCACGGCGCTGATCGGGGCGATCCTCGGGACGGTGCTGGGAGTGGTGTTCGCGGCGCTGGTGTCCCGCCCGCTCGCCGACGAGGGCTTCGAGCTGGCCTACCCGATCGGAACGCTGGTGATCCTGCTCGTGCTCGCCGGCCTGGCCGGAGTGGTGGCTGCCATCTGGCCGGCCCGCCGGGCGGCGAAGCTGGACGTGCTGCGGGCCGTGGCGTACGAGTAGGCGGTCCGGTGCGACGCGCGCACCCGGCCGAGCCGGGTGCTTGCGGCCAGGCCCGCCGAGCGCCCCGTAGCATCCCCCGCCCGTGGCCGCCTCCGGACGGACAGCAGCCGATCTCGCCGAGCGCCTGCTCGCGGGGGACCGGCGCGCGCTCGCCCGGGCCATCTCGCTCGTCGAGAACGACGATCCCGAGGGTTGGGCGCTCGTGCGGGAGGTCTATCCGCACACCGGACGCGCCCAGGTGGTGGGCTTCACCGGGCCGCCCGGGTGGGCAAGTCGACCCTGATCGGCCGGCTGATCGAGCACGGGCGGGCGCGCGACCGCGACATGGCGGTGCTCTCGACAGACCCCTCGTCGCCGTTCACCCAGGGCGCCCTGCTGGGCGATCGCATCCGGCTCGCCGACCACTTCCTCGACCCGGGCGTGTTCATCCGCTCGATGGCCAGCCGCGGCTCGCTGGGCGGTCTCTCCGAGGCCACCCTGCAGGCGGCGCTCTTGATGGACGCCAGCGGCAGGGACGACGTGTTCCTGGAGACCGTCGGCGTGGGACAGGCCGAGGTGGACATCATCGACCACGCCGACAGCGTCGTGCTCGTGCTGATGCCCGGCTCGGGCGACTCGATCCAGGCGCTCAAGGCCGGCGTGATGGAGATTCCGGACGTGATCGTGGTCAACAAGTCCGACCACCCGCTCACCGACACGATGGTGCGCGAGATCCGCGGCGTGCTATCGCTCGGCCCGCAGGAGGGCTGGCGCGTGCCGATCGTGAAGACCGAGGCCAGCCGTGGGGAGGGGACCGAGGAGCTGACCGAGAGGATCGCCGAGCACCAGGAGCACATCCGCGAGGCGGGCACGCTGGCCGAGCGCCGGCGGCGCAACCTGATGAACGAGGTGCTGGCGCTGGCGACAGGGCGGCTGCGGCGCCGCCTGGAGGCCCGAGTATGCGACGACGAGTCGGTGCAGGAGCTGCTCGACGAGGTGGTGGCGCGCCGGCTCGACCCGGCCAGCGCGGCGGCCAAGCTGCTGGAGGGCGAGACGTGAGCGCCTACCGGTTCAAGGCCGGCGAGCGCGTCCCGGAGGCGATCGCCCGGATCGCGCTGGGCCGCATCGACCACGCGTTCGGCGAGCTGAGCGGTCGCGGCGACGGCACGCCGGAGGAGGCCGTGCACGAGGCGCGCAAGGACATGAAGAAGCTGCGCGCGCTGCTTCGGCTCGTGCGCGACGAGATCGGGGAGAAGACGTTCCGGCGCGAGAGCACCTGCTTCCGCGACGTGGCCCGCGAGCTCGCCGGCGTGCGCGACGCCGACGTGATGATCGCCACGCTCGACGGGCTCGATCTGCCCGCCGACGCGGCGGGCGGGCTGCGCCAGGCGCTCGAGGCGCACAGGCTGCGCACGGCGGCGGGAGCGCGCGGGCCGGCGGCGCGGGGCGCGATCGAGATGCTCGAGCAGGCGCGCGGGCGGGTGGCCGGCTGGCCGCTCTCGGAGGAGGGCTTCGAGGCGCTCGCGGATGGCCTGCGCCGGAGCTACCGCCAGGGCCGGCGCGACCTCCGCGCCGCCCGTCGCGAGCTCCGGACCGAGGCGATGCACGAGTGGCGCAAGCGCGCGAAGGACCTCTGGTACCACCTGTCGCTCCTGCGCGAGAGCTGGCCGCCCGTGATGAGCGCGCTCGCCGACGAGGCCCACGAGCTGTCCGACCGGCTGGGCGACGATCACGACCTGGCCGTGCTGCTCGACTGGGCGCGCGCGCACGCGAGCGCCGATGCGCTCGGGCCGGTGGTGGAGCGCAGGCGAGCTTCGCTGCAGGCGGAGGCATTCGCCTACGGCGCCCGCCTCTACGCGGACAAGCCCGGCGCGTTCACCAGGCGAATCGGCCGCTGGTGGCAAGCGTCAGCCGGCCCAGCGCGCGCGGAGGCCGGTCACCGCCAGCGGGCTTCGTCTCGCCTCCCGCGCAAGAATTAGGGTTCCCTAATACGATGCCTCGCCCATGGGCGAGCGAGGACACCGTGCGGCGGGCGTGGTCGAGGTCTGGGCCGCCCGCGCCTGGAACGTCTTCAACGAGGGCCGGCCGTTCTCGGTTGTCTACCCGCTGCTGGTGCTGCTCGTGTCCGTCCCGGCGGGCCTGGCTCTCGACGGCTCGCTACCGGTCGCCCTGGCCGGGGCGCTCGCGGTGTCGGCCGTCCTCGCCTGCTTCAGCTTCCCACTGCGCGGGCGGGCGCTGCTCTGGCTCGCGCTGGCCGCCGCGGTGCCGCTGCTCGAGCCATGGCGCGCGCCCGGGCTGCTGCTGGGCGCGGTGGGGGGCTGGGCGTCCTTCACGGTCGTGGTGTGGGGCAGCGTCTACTACCACCTGCGCACGGGGGCGCCCTGGCTGAACGGGTTGCGCTTCTGGCGCCTGGCCCTGACCAACTCGGATCCCACGAGCGGGAACGCGCTGGAGCAGATCCCGAAGATGCTGATCGCGCTGAGCGCCGCGACGCTGTTGGCCGAGGAGCCGGGGGCGGGCTCGGCGCTGCGCGTGGCGGGGGCGGCGGCGATCGCTGCAGCGCTCGGCGCGCACGCCTGGCGCCGCTTCGCCCGCGCTCGGCTGCCGCAGTACCCGGGCCGCCCCACCACCTCGCCCGTGCCCGCGACCCTCGCCAAGCGCGTCTACGTGATCGTGATCGACGGCTGCAACCGCGCCCGCCTGTGGCAGGCCGACACCCCGGTCATCGACCGCCTGGCCCGCGAGGGCACCGAGTACGTCGCCGTGGAGCCGGCCTACCCGGCGCGCACGGTCGTCTGCTTCTCCTCGATGCTCACCGGCGCCACCCCCGCCGAGCACGGGATGCGCTCGAACTTCGTGGCCCGCCTCGGCGTGCGCCGCGAGTCGATCTTCGACGTGCTCGAGCGGCACGGCCGGCGCGGCCGGCTCGTGGGGATCGCCCACCTGCTCGACCCCTTCGGCGAGGACGTCGTGCGCTCGGTCACATCGGTGCAGCCGACGGAGCGGATCGACCACTCGCTCTCGGCCGAGGCGCGCCGCGTGGTCGACGAGGAGGACCCCGACCTGCTCGTGCTCCAGCTGCTGGCAGCGGACCAGCTCGGGCACGTGCGCGGGGTGCGCAACCCCGAGTACCTCGACCAGCTGGCCGACACCGACCGCCGCGTCGGCGACTTCCTGGCCTTCCTCGAGGAGCGCGGCAGGCTGGAGGGCGCCACGGTGATCCTGATGGCCGACCACGGCCAGGGTCGGGGCATAGGCGGCCACGGACACCTCGACTGGGGCGAGAGCCCGGTGCCGTTCGTGGTCTGGGGCGAGGGCGCCCGGCGCGGAGCGATCGGTCGCGAGCCGCGCTCGGTGCTGGAGCTGGGCGCGACGATCGCGGATCTGCTGGGGGTGGAGCGCCCGGAGGCCGCGCGCGGGCGGCCGCTCCTGCCCGAACGGGACCCCGCCGTGCGCCCTGCCGCGCCGCTGCCCGTCGCCGCCTCGCCGCGCCCCGACCTCCGCTCGCCGCACGCCACACTCGCCCCGCGGCGGGCGGCCTCCGACCGCTGCC